>CAZRMA010000685.1:0-1932 GCA_964600655.1 uncultured Ignavibacteriaceae bacterium | reverse complement strand
CATGAAGCATATTTTAAACTTGTAGATCAATCACGTGTAAACTGGCAAAACAGGGCTCACTTTTTTGCAATTGCGTCTCAAGCGATGAGAAGAATTTTAATAAATTATGCTCATCAAAGAAAAGCAGAAAAAAGAGGCGGCAACAAGGCATTTGTTACTTTTATTGAGGACAGCATTCCCAAAGATCAAAACCCTGATGAATTAATAGCCTTGGATGAAGCATTAACACGATTGGAAAAATTGAATGAACGCCAAAGCAAAGTTGTGGAATATTGGTTCTTTGTCGGATTGACTCACGAAGAAATAGCCGAAGTTCTTAATGTTTCAATACCATCTGTAAGAAGGGATTGGCGCCTGGCGCGTGCCTGGCTTAGCCGCGAATTAACTACCATAAATTAAATATCTTTTAATTATTACTTTTTATTTACAGGTTAGATAAATATCTTATAAAACTGTTATATCAGATAATTATAAACCTGGTGTTATAAATCCAATTTCTTAAAGAAATTGGATTTATAAATAAAACCTTTTTTAAAAAAATAATTAAGCAACAATGGATCAGAACCACTGGGCAAAAATAGAAAAACTTTTTGAAAGAGCTGTAGAGTTAAATGAACATGAACGAATTGAATTTTTAAAAAATGAATGCGGCGATGATTATGAATTATTTCAAGAAATAAATTCTTTAATTGAAGCTGATTTAAAATCTCATCCAATTTTTGACTCACCACAACCTGCGCTTGAAATTCCTGAGAATTTAAAATACGAAGGAAAAATAATCGGCTCATATAAGATTGTAAAACAGATTGGCCTAGGAGGAATGGGCTCAGTCTATTTAGCTGAAAGAGCAGACGGTCAATTTGAACAGAAGGTTGCATTAAAACTTATTAAACCCGGTAATAATTCATTTGAAATTATAAAAAGATTTCAGGCTGAAAGGCAAATACTTGCTCGTTTACAGCATCCAAATATCGCGCGGCTGTTAGATGGTGGAATTACCAATGAAGGACTTCCCTACTTTACAATGGAATATGTTGAGGGAGATTCAATTGATGTTTACTGCGATAAAAATAAATTGTCTATTAAAGAAAGGTTAGAATTATTTATAACGGTTTGCAATGCCGTTAATTATGCACATCAAAATCTTATTATTCATCGTGACTTAAAACCAGGAAACATTTATATAACTAAAGACGGCAGAGTTAAGCTGTTAGATTTTGGAATTTCAAAAGTATTCACAGAGGATGAAACTGATGGTTCAACCAGAATGACTCAGACCGGATTATTTATTATGACGCCCGAATACGCAGCCCCTGAGCAAATTCGAGGCGAGACTGTTTCAACAGCGACAGATATTTACGCATTAGGCTTGATATTATTTCAACTTTTAACCGGCGCTTTTCCGTATAAGCTAAATTCTTTTGCGCCGCTTGAATTAGAAAAAGTTATTTGTCTTACAGACCCTGCCAAACCAAGTACAGTAATTACAAGATCGACAAAAACAACAAATGACGCCGAAAAAACTGAAGCCGAGAAAATATTCACGACAAGAAATATTGAACCTTCTAATCTGAAAAAATTACTTATCGGGGATTTAGATAATATATGCATGATGGCTTTGCGGAAAGAACCAGCAAACAGATATAATTCTGTTGAGCAATTTAAAGATGATGTTTCAAAATATTTAATTGGATTGCCGGTTATTGCCCGAACACCTACAATAAAATACCGTACTCAAAAGTTTATCAGACGGCATTATTTAATTCTCTCCGCAGCAACATTAACTGTTTTATTGGTAGCAGTTTTAACAACAGTTTATTTCATTCAATTGAAAGATGAAAGAGATAAAGCTAAACTGGAAGCTCAAAAAGCTGAGCAGGTATCTCAATTTTTGGAGAGCATTTTTAAAGTTGCAGATCCTTCCGAATCAAG
>CAZRMA010000684.1:0-1935 GCA_964600655.1 uncultured Ignavibacteriaceae bacterium | reverse complement strand
GATTTGAGCACAGCATCTGTCAAGAAATTATCATTTGATGCAGCTCTGACACATTGGAATTTAGTAACTCAGGATAGTTTAGATACGAATGATGATTCAGTTTTTGTAGCATATTCACTGGATGGAGGATTCACCTGGAGTTATTCTCAAATATTAAAGGTTTATACCGAAGGAGATTTTATTTCTGCTTCAGGCCAAAATGAAGAAATTGACTTAACTTCGATTGGTTCCGAAACGAATGTATCCTTCGCATTTTATGCAGTATCAAGGCAATCGAATGGAAGTGATCTTGATTTTTTTATTGATAATGTAAAAGTCGGAAGCACTTCCGATTTTGATATGGAAGCAACCTCCGTTCTCTCCCCAAGTGGAGTTATTAATTCAAATAGTGCTTCAGTTAAAGCCGTTTTCACTAATGACGGCTTAAATGCACTATCCGGGAAATATTATGCAAGGATTTTAGATCCTAATTCAACACAAGTATTTTATGATAGTGTTTCATTCAGCAATACTGCTGCTGGCAAAGTCGATACTATTGATTTTGGAGAGGCTCCATTTTCTATTAACGGAACCTACACAATAACTGCAATTGCTGCAGCAAGCGGTGACTTGTATTCGCTCAATGATAGTATATCTACAAACTTTAATGTATCGATAAATGCCAACAGTTTAGTTGTAGTATATGATAATTCAAGTGAACAAGAAGTTGAAAACAAAATCGCGGTTTTTAATGCACTAAATTCATTAAGCATTCCTTTTGATTCTTTAGATAGAAGTTCAACTACCCCTAATTTAACCCCATGGAAAGAGGTTATATGGTGTGAAGAAGGAGATATTCCCCCTGCTGAACGAACAGCTATAATAAATTTCTTAAATTCCGGAACAACCAATGCACAAAAAACTTTTTTAATTGCCGGTGATGATATAGGTTTTAACCACGGAAGAGCAGGACAACCCGGCTATGATACTACATTTTACTCATATTACTTACATGCTAAATATTTTGCAGACGAAGTAAACACTCAGTCTGATAACTATGGAATAGTCGGCGAAAATGTTAACGTCAGCTTTCATGATTCATTAAATTCACCATATCCTGATGCTATTGGGACTAAATTTGGGGCTGTTCCCGCCTATAGATTTGGAAATTTATGGGCACAGTCAGATACTGTTGCTGGAGTTGCGTTTGACGGCTCTAATTACAACATCATTTATTACCCATTTGAGTTTAGAGAAGTAATTTCAAATGTTAATCCATCATGCAAACAATTGATCTCCGGTTCTTTAGATTGGCTTTCAAATGCGGCAACTCAACTTCCTGTCGAACTTGAATCTTTCGCAGCAAATGCAGTGAATAATAATGTATCGTTAAATTGGACAACTGCAACTGAAACCAATAACAACGGATTCGCTATAGAAAGAAAAAACAATGATAATTCGTATAAACAAATTGCATTTGTAAGAGGTAATGGTACTACCACTGCAAAGTCAAGTTATTCATTCAACGATAAAAATCTTAATCCCGGAATTTATTATTATAGACTGAAACAAGTTGATTTTGACGGTTCCTTCGAATTTTCAAATCAAGCTATGGTTGAAATTTCGCTACCGGATAAATATATATTGGAACAAAATTATCCTAATCCGTTTAATCCAAGTACAACTATAAAATTTTCCATTCCTACGGATGAATTTGTGAGTTTATCAATTTACAATATAATTGGTGAAAAAGTTGCTTCATTATTAAATGGAAAAATTTCTTCCGGTGCGCATGAAATTAATTTTAATGCTATCAATTTGACAAGCGGAACTTATATTTATAAACTGCAAGCAGGCAGCTTTACCTCAACAAAAAAAATGATGGTTATAAAATGATTATTTCATATGATTAAAATTCAGGGATGAATTGATGGAGAATAAATTTACTCTCCCCCC
>CAZRMA010000683.1:1461-1942 GCA_964600655.1 uncultured Ignavibacteriaceae bacterium | reverse complement strand
TTGCCCGTGCAGCAAATAAATATTTCAATGATTCCGAACCCTGGAAAACTGTAAAATCCGATAAAGAAAAATGTGCAACTACTTTAAATATATGTTTACAAACTATCTATACTCTTGCAGAATTGTTTTACCCGGTTATTCCAAATTCTTCGGAGAAATTATTTAAAATGCTTAACTCCAAATCAGTTAAGTGGGATGATAGCGGACGAGAAAATTTAAGGGATGGCCATCAATTGAATGCAGCAGAAATTTTATTTGAAAAAATTGAGGATGAAATGATTGAAAAACAAGTTAATCAATTGGGAAATGAAGGAACAACACAAAAAACCGAAGAAGAGAATCTAATCAGTTTTGATGATTTTATGATGGTGCAGCTTAAAGTTGCCGAGGTATTGGAAGCTGAAAAAGTTGAAAAAAGTGAAAAACTTTTAAAGTTACAAGTAAAGATTGGTGATGAGCAGAAACAAATAATCGCCGGTAT
>CAZRMA010000683.1:0-1451 GCA_964600655.1 uncultured Ignavibacteriaceae bacterium | reverse complement strand
TTCAAAAAGCTATAGCCCCGAAGAACTTAAGGGAAAAAAAATTGTTGTTGTTGCTAATTTAAAACCTGCTAAATTAATGGGATTGGAATCGCAAGGTATGGTACTCGCAGTAGAAGATGAAAGCGGAAAGTTAAAAGTTTTATCTGTTGAAAACTCGGTTAAAATCGGAAGCCGCGTGAAATAGGTATTAAGTTATAGGAAAAAAGGAATGAAGAAGTTTTTGTTATTGATATTATTAATTGTGCCTTCAGTGATATTCGCTCAAAGTCCTTTCGAAAAAATGACGGGTACTTTAAAAAATGAAATTATAAATAAAAATAATTCCGGTCGATTTTTGATTTGGATTTCATTTACTGATAAAGGAAAATCATTACAGAAACTGTATAAATCTCCAGAAAATGTAGTAAGCGAAAAATCTTTAGAGAGAAGAAAAAAAGTTTTACCACAATCCGAATTAATTGATTACACTGATTTACCGGTAAATCAAAATTATATCAAACAAGTTGAAAGCCTGGGTTTTAAAGTAAAGCAAAAATCGAAATGGTTTAACAGTATCAGTGGTTATGCAAATCAAGATTTAATAAATAAGATTTCAGATTTACAGTTTGTTAAGCAAATTGATAAAGTAAAAACATATAAAAAAAATTATAATGATGTTGAAAAAGTAAATAAAGAAACAAATCAAAACTTTTATCAGCAAAATAAATCTGTTTCCCTTGATTCGCTTGATTACGGAGTTTCATATGATCAATTAAATCAAATTGATGTTATCGCTGCACACAAATTGGGTTATACAGGTCAAGGAGTAACAATCTGTATGATGGATGCCGGAGTAAATAGATTAACTCACCAAGCATTTAAATCAATGAATATAATTGCTATGTATGATTTTGTTAACCATGATTCAAATATAGGCGACCAGGCAGATATGGGTGAAGGCAGCCATGGTACTTATACTTTATCTACGATAGGTGGTTATTATCCAGGGAATATTATTGGGCCTGCATATTCAGCAAATTATATTCTTGCAAAAACAGAAAACACGGACAGCGAAACGCCAGTTGAAGAAGATAACTGGATTGCAGCTTTAGAATGGGCTGACAGTATCGGTGTAGATGTAACTTCAACTTCATTAGGATATAATGATTTTGATCCGCAAGGCCCAGGAGGCCCGGATTTAACCTGGCAAGATATGAATGGCAATACAGCAAAAATAACAATCGCAGCTGATTTAGCAGTTAAGAAGGGTATATTGGTTTTTAACTCTGCCGGAAATGAAGGTTATAACGCAGAGCATAATACTTTAATTGCGCCCGCTGATGGAGATAGTGTGATTGCTGTTGGCGCAGTGACTTCCACCGGGATCCGCGCTTCTTTTAGCAGCGTTGGTAATACTCCTGATGGAAGAACTAAACCTGATATAATGGCAATGGGTGTTTCAGTTGCCTGCG
>CAZRMA010000682.1:0-1946 GCA_964600655.1 uncultured Ignavibacteriaceae bacterium | reverse complement strand
TCCCGTAGCAAAAGCTAAAATAAAAACCGCCGGGTATAATGTAATAGAAGTTGATTAAAAAGCTATTAATAAAAACTGATAAAATATATGAAAACCACATGTTTAGTTTTGGGTGCGGGATTTTCAAAATCAGTTGCAAACTTACCAGTTACTAATGAGATGTTCAAAGCGTTTGAAAAGGAAATTGAAAATCAACGTTTATTAAAAAATACGATTAGAATACATCGAGGTGAAAGATTATTTGACTTTTTAAGAACTATAGAAGATGATTTCCTAAGGTCTTTTAATGAAAGAGTTGATAAAGGTTCGAAGATTCTTAAGTCAAATTATTTGGAAAATTTTGAGGGCTTTTGTTCTTTTCTTGATTTGAATTTAGCATTCGAAGTTCACGCACTTAGTGAAAGTAATGGGGTAACCGCTGATTTAACTGGGAAACCTTTATTTGCTAATTACACTTCAACAAGACTTGGTGAAATAAGATCCTATCTAGGGGATTATCTATATTTAACGTTAATTAATGATAAAGCAGACGAAAAACTTCTAGATAGAATATGTGAAGTTTTTTTTAATAAATGTTCAGCAATAATAACCTTTAATTATGATTTAATACTTGAAAAATATTTATATAAAAATAAAAGATGGTTTCCTAAAGACGGATATGGTTTTATTCCAATAGATTTTCCAAAAGTTAATCAAGCTTATTTAAATCATTTATCACCAATAAAAATACTTAAAATGCATGGCTCCTTAAATTGGGAACCATCATCGCTTTATGAATCAAACTTTCGCTTTAAGTGGTTTGATGATGATAATAATTATTTTTTCCCTGGCTATTTGGAGAATGAAGAAAAAAGGAATTTTCGATATCAAGGAGCCTTTTCATCCGATGGTTGGATTCTCCCATCTTGGATAAAACAATTTTCTTATAATGAAATAATTAAAGTATGGAATCAAGCATTTAAATATTTGGATATGGCAGAAGAGGTTATTTTTATCGGTTATAGTTTGCCAAAAGCTGACGCTGCAGTTTATTCTCTTTTTTCATGTATTGAATGGGGAAATAAGATAGTAAAGCTATTTGATCCTAATGCCAAAGAGTTATTAAAAGACTACTCCTTTATTTTAAGAAAAAAAGATTTAGAAATATATCCAGATTATTTAGAAAATTATCTAAAGTAGCCGCATTTTTACAAGTTTTTCGAAACTAAATTGTTACTCAAATATTATAGTTTAGTTACTAAATTTTGCAAAAGTATATAAATTAGTAGGTACAAAAAATTTGCTGTTTTTTACAATCAGGTAAAAGAAGTATTTAATAATAATTGGGGGATTCTATGGAAAAGAGATTCATTGTACCCGCATCTACATTTCTTGGGGGAATAGCCGTTTGGTTAGTTTTATTCTTCATATTTAAATCACAAGCATTAGACCTGTGGCAGGAATTGATTTTCGGGGTTATTACCGGGGAACTTATTGTATTTTCAGCTTTTAGTTGTAAACGTGCAGGCGGTCCAAAAGCGGGTAACTTATTTCGAGCCGGATTTCTTCTGGTTATGGGAATATTCACTTACTTCTATATCGGAATGGTATCGGCAATAATAATTCTGGCTTCTATTATTACAATATTGATAATAGCATTAAATACTAAGCAGCCGGAACCAAAAAAAGGATAATATTCCTGCATAGTAAAACGGTATCATATACCTGGATATATTTGAGGTTAATAAAATCCTCCGGCTGATTAACCGGAGGATTTAATTAATTTAAGCTGTCGTTAAGTGCTAGATCAAACCTTTCAAAACACATCACCTTGTTCCACGCCGCAACCCTGTACTCAGTTTATCGGAACTAAATTGTAACTGAAATGTTATAGTTTCGTTAATAAATTTTGTAAAAAATATGTTGACTAACTTTCCCGATATTCAAATATTGTAAGCCCGCAGAAT
>CAZRMA010000681.1:0-1950 GCA_964600655.1 uncultured Ignavibacteriaceae bacterium | reverse complement strand
CATTTGGTATAAGGCCTTTTTCTATATCCTCCCCTATGATATTGCATAAAATCCTTCTAAAATACTCATGTCTTGAATATGATAGGAAACTTCTTGAGTCGGTTAGCATTCCAACAAATCTTGAGAGTAATCCCACATATGAAAGTGAATTCAGTTGTTTTTCAATTCCGTTTTTCTGATCCAAGAACCACCAGCCGCTGCCGTATTGTAGCTTACCTGGAATCGTGCCGTCTTGAAAGTTTCCTATCATTGTAACAAGAACTTCATTATCTCTTGGGTTAAGATTATAAAGAATTGTTTTTGCTAATTGGTTGTTGGTATCTAATTTATTTAAAAATCTTGAAAGCGGAATTGCAACTTCAAAATCTCCGATAGAATCATAACCGGTGTCGGGGCCAAGCTTTTTCATCATTCTTGTGTTATTATTTCTTAAAGCACCGATATGAAATTGCTGCGTCCAATTTCTTTCATGATCCATTATTCCAAACTCATACAGCATTGCCGATTTAAATTTTAAAATTTCATCATGCTTTAATTGTGTGGAAAACAAAATCTTTTGAAAAATATTTTCGATTTCCTGTGATGTATATTCTTCAGCATAAATTGTCTCCAGTCCATGGTCTGATAATCTGCATCCTTTTTCATGGAAAAAATCATGACGCTTTCTTAAAGCATCAATATATTTTTGAAAGGTATTTATATCGCTGTTGGTCGCTTCATTTAACTTATTGAACCACTGTTTAAACGTGGCAAGGTTTTCAACAGCCATTCCTCTATCAGGACGAAAAGCGGGGTAAACTTTTAAATTATATTTACCATCAACATTTAAATTTTCTTCTTTTTTTATCTTTTGATGATATTCAAGTGAGTCTGTGGGATCATCGGTTGTGCAAACCACTTCAACGTTAAATTTCTTCAGCAATCCTCTTGTTGAAAATTCATCCTGCTGTAAAAGCTGGTTACAGAGTTCATAAATTTCTTTTGCTGTATCTTTGTTTAAAAGTTTGTTCTCAATCCCAAAAGGTTTCTGCAATTCCATGTGAGTCCAATGATATAGAGGATTTCTTAAAGTATCAGGAACAATTTTTGCCCAGGCTATAAATTTATCCCAATCACTGGCATCCCCTGTAATATACTTTTCATCCACTCCATCTGTACGCATCGCTCTCCACTTATAGTGATCGCCTTTAAGCCATGCTTCGGTAATAGATTTAAATTTTTTATTGGATGCAATTTCATCAACAGGAAGGTGATTATGATAATCAATTATAGGAAGGTTTGCAGCGTAGGTATAGTACAGATATTCCGCTGTCTTATTTGTAAAAAGAAAACCGCGGGCTAAAAAATTACTTTTGGATTTTTTGAATATTATTTTTTCGTTCTTTACAGTATCAGTTAATTCCATTTTTCTCCATTAGTTAATTATAATAATGTAAATTTGTTAAAATGAATATAAAAATATAATCTTAATAAATAAATTAATCACAATAGAGCTTCGCCAAATCGCCCACATTTTTGCCCGCTTACTTTATCGATTAAGTAACCGATACATTTAACGGTAGTTAAATTGCAAAAAAAAATATAATGTGTCAAGTAAAATCTGAATTAATAATATTATTAGTTAAACTTTATTCGATTTGAAAATTTGATCTAATCAAAATCGGTATACCCATTTCCCCTTGTAAAAGCTTTGGATATCGCAAATATTTCAACTTTTACGGTTATCCAGTTACTGGGATTTGTAATAAAATCTTCTCCAAATGAACTAAAATTATTTCCATCCTTACTGTAACTAAAACTACAAATTGGAAATCCGGATTGATCTGAATCCAGAATTACAGAAACTTTTGAATATTTTATTGAATTCTTAATTGGAATATTTTTAATCCCTTTTCTTCATTCCCGTTGTCATCTTTTTTAAACATTGACTGAGCTAAGCTTTAACCTTTT
>CAZRMA010000680.1:0-1969 GCA_964600655.1 uncultured Ignavibacteriaceae bacterium | reverse complement strand
AGTTAGTTCTGCACTCTTAATCTTTGTGATGACTAATTATTTCGTCGAGATGCTCAATTGTAAACTTATTTAATTGTGTAATCTTTGCAGTAGAGCGGTAAGCTGCAGGTAAAATAGCCCGTGCCTCTTCCTTGTTGTCAGCTTCTACTGTTACCCATCCCACGTATGCTTAACTTAACAAACACTTTGTAATAATGCTATTGGTAGTTTGAATTTTAGTATTGGGCTTCAAATAAGCGGGCGGAAGGATTCATCGAAGGTGCGGTATGCCAGCTTTTTGAGTTGGTTTAAGTCATCGATTGTGCATTTGACTTTTCACTTTTGAATTTTGTTCGTTCTCTGGTGAAAGACAATCTGTCTGTTCTATCGAAAACTATTTTAATAGAATGAATTTCTTCGTTTCAGTGTAGTTTCCTGTCTGCATTCTGTAAAAATATACGCCACTGGGGAAAGCGGCTCCATTGAACTGCACTTTATAATTACCGGGTTGTTTTTCTTCTTGGACCAATGTTGAAACAAGTTTGCCAAGAATATTAAAGACCTTAATTGTTACATAACCGCTTCGGGTTATAGAATATTCAATATTAGTTGTTGGATTAAATGGATTTGGATAATTTTGTTTTAATTTAGTACCAGATGGTATCGTTAACTTATTTTCACTAATTGATGTCATAACACCAACACTTCGAAAAACCGCACCTGAACTAGTACCTAAATAAATATATCCATCAGGGGATATTGTCATCGTAGTAACATCAACTTCGGTTAAACCAGAGTTTATTTCGAAAAAATTCTTTCCTCCATCAAGTGACTTGAATACTCCACTAGATTTTGTAACAATATAAACGCGCCCATCTACATCAGTCTTTACTGTAACAATATTAAAATTGCTAACTTTTTCCCAATTTGTTCCATTATCACTAGATCGAAATAGCCCTATAGCAGTGCCGGCAAAAACAACATTATTATAACAAGCTAAAGAAGAAACGTCAGAATAACCATAAGAAAAAGGAATAGGAATAGGGTTCCAGTTATCACCGGAATCAGATGAATAGTAAACAGCGTTCCCATAGCTTGAACAATATACATCAGAACCATCACCAAAACCGAAAGAGTATATTGAAAATTGTGTTAATCCGCTGTACCAGCCAACCCAGGTAATGCCGTCATCCGTAGAACGTATATCACCCCACAATGGAGTACCCGCATAAAAAATCCCATCATCGTTACAGGTTAAATTCATAATGTGAAGGCTATCAGCCAGAAGCGTCCAAGAGCCACCGTTATCTGTTGATCGATAAGGTCCATAGCCAGCATCAAGAATAATTATAGTATTAGTCTTTTTGAAATTGTAAGATAACGAATACTGGAAAGACCGCCGGTATCACTAACAGTAATCCACGTTACACCTTTATCTGTCGAACGAAGAAGCCCTGAGGCAGAAGTGCCGATGGAAACTTCGTTGTTTGAATTTGTAGTTAAAGCTACGATACTTGTTTTAACAGTATCACTTACTTTTTCCCAGGTATTTTGAGAAAAGGATGGTTGATTTAAGCAAAATACACTTAGCACAACAAGAATGAATAATTTTGTTCTCATAAGTTCCCCTAATTCTAGATAGAAATACTTAATTAAAAATATTTATTAAGACAGATATATGCAAATTGAGAAATAAGATATTACCTAAATAACTTCTTCACAATTCCCATCTTTATCAGATATTATTACCGTTCCCTGGTGAAAAACAATCTGCCAGTTCCCTCCTGTCTTCTTCCAGAGAGAACTTCGTAAAGATGAGATTTTATTATTTGAATTATCCCTCCTTACGGCAGCGTATGTTACAAGTGCGACTTCGAGAGTTAATAAATTCACCTTGAAATCGCGTGCGGATATTTGTCCGGCAAGTCCTTTCTGTAATGCTTCAATAGTATCTTTTTTGTTATATACTTTCCCCGAACTGCCTAACTCA
>CAZRMA010000679.1:0-1974 GCA_964600655.1 uncultured Ignavibacteriaceae bacterium | reverse complement strand
AAAACAAAGACAAGGCTGCAATGGAAATAAAGCAATACACAATTACTGACGCTGACAAACAGTATTACAACGAAAATGGCTTTCTTTTAATTCCAGAGCTCATACCAAAGTCGACAATTAATGAATTGCGTCATGATGCTGATGCCCATGCTAACAACAGTTTTAGCACAATGCTGAGTATGCACACTGAATCGGCACTATTTCATAGTTTAATGACTAATTCTAACTTGCTTCAAATTGCAGATGGGTTACTTGACGCGAGAATGATACCCATAGGGTCTATTTTCTTTTTTTGCAAACCCGGAAATCCTGCTGACAATGGTTCACTACCGCATCAGGATAATTACGCGCCTAAAGCGTCTTTTGGCTCTTACCTGGTTTTTGCGGTTGCGCTTGATGACGCTTCTGCTAAAAATGGTGCATTAATTGTTTATCCTGGTACGCATCTACTCGGCGACCTTCCAGCAAAGGAATCTAGCAATTTTGAGTATGATGAGAATGGAGAAATTATCAATGTAAAACCTATTGGAAACGAAGTCGAAATACCGGACGGTTATTCTCCTTTGCAACTGGAATACAAGGCTGGTAGCGTTGTCCTTTTACACGCACATACGATTCACGAAGCCCCGAAAAATCGTTCAAAGAATCACTGGCGCCGTAAAATCTATATGCATTACATAAAAGATGGACATCCTTTCTGGCCGGGTTGGAATGCTAGACGTCAACTTATAGAGCGAGTTTAGTCTTGGTTAATATGGAAAATTCTTTTTCTAACCGCGAAGTCATTTTCTACGAAAATGAAGACAACTTTCTGTTTGTTTTGCGTAATGCATTCAATAGAGAAAAAATGCTTGCCTTTAGAAATGTGATCGATGAATACAAAGTAAAAGATGATAAAAATAATAAATTTATTCTGGGTGTGGCATCTAATGAATTGCGTCTTAAGGAATACTGGTTTAATTTATGGGATGACTTTAACTTTGAAAAAAATTTCGAGTTAATCGATAATTACAATCAATTGACTTACCCGCCTCAAATTAGAATTGTGTCACATGAAGAAGAATTTGTTCCCTGGCATCAGGACAATGCCTATATACAAGCATTAGGTAATCGAGGGCACAAAAAAATCATAACCTGTTTCGTGCCATTGGAAATTGACCTTATAAACCGACCGTCGCTTCAATTTGGAACGAAGCGTTTTCATGAATCTCTTCATCATAACTACAATGAGAAGGCGGCAACTAACAAGCTTTCGTTATCTAAGGAGTTTATACCTAACGAAGACGATAGGGCGGTCTTTGAATTAAATTTAGGTGATGCACTGCTTTTTGGTCGATATGTAACGCATAGAACTTATGCTTCGATAACCCCATTCAATCCACGTTGCTCAATGGAGTTTCGTATTACAAGTGAAGATTGTCGAATTCAGGGTAAAGATTATTACAGTCTAAATACACATACATTTGCACAATACCAGGGAAAGTAAAAATGAGTAATAACGATATGGATCCAAAACAATTTGATGGTAGAGCAAACTTTCCTGTGGACGATGAAGTCGAGCAACGACTGGAAGAGCATTTTGAAAAATATAATGTTAGCAAAAGAGAAATCTGGCGAAATTTTCAAATTTATTCCAGACGTGTTTTTCTTAAACGTTTTCTTTCGCATTATGAGCTTTTTAGACCGACCATTAACCTACCTGGAGATATCGTAGAGCTAGGAGTTTATCGAGGCGCATCACTATTCTCTTGGGCAAACTTTCTTGAAATTCGTAATATGGGTGACAGGGCGAAAAAAATTATCGGTTTTGATAACTTTTTTGGCTTCACAGAACTATTGCCTGAAGACGGTCCTGAAGACCTTCGAGTCAATAAAAAAGTCGGTGGTTTTAGTTCAGAGGCGTTCAGAGAACAATTGTTGGATGCCATTGATATCTATGATCATATAGACCGGGAGGAATTAAAAAAATCATAT
>CAZRMA010000678.1:0-1999 GCA_964600655.1 uncultured Ignavibacteriaceae bacterium | reverse complement strand
AAGTTAATTCCTGAACCCTGCGTTTGGTTTACTCCTCCAATATCAGTTTCAGTAACTTTTTTTGCATCCAAAATTCCTGATAAGCTTAATATAAGCACTATCGCTACTAACAATATCCCCATTATAATAAAAAGTTCTCTCTTACTTAAAGACTTGGTTGACGGTTGCTGCTGTTTTTTATTGGGCGCGCCATTTCGTTTAGGCGCTTTCTTATGGTGGGAATGTGATTTCTTTTTTCCAGCAGGCTCAGTTGAGCTTTTCACATCTTCTGCTTCCGGCTTATCTTTTAACCTTATTCCACAGCCTGCACAAACGAAATTTTCGGGACTATTCTCTTCACCACAGTTATCACAGACAATTACATCATTTGTTTCATCATTAGAGGAATTTTGTTGCTTCAAATTTTCTAAATTTACTCCGCACTCCGGACAAAATTTAAATTCCTTTTCTAATTTAAGACCACATTCAGGACAAAACTTGGACATAAGTTTTTACTACTCCCGTTCCTTCATTCCCTTATCAACCATTTCCTTAAAATCTTTTGAAAATTTGAAAGTGGGAACATAGTGTTCAGGCACAAATACTGACTCACCGGTTTTCGGGTTACGCGCCTGGCGTGCATTTTTCTTCTTCACTTTATAGCTTCCAAAACCCCTTATCTCAATTCCTTTACCTTCTTTCAGGGATTCAATAACTGTTTTAAAAAAGCCTTCAATTATGGCTTCTGTCTCCAGCTTTGTTAAGCCCGTCCCTGATGCAACCTTGTCAACAATATCAGCCTTAGTCATGTCGCCACCTTTTAGTTGTTAAAAATTTATAAGTCTTTATAAATTAGTCAGTTAAATTATCAAACATTTGATGTAAAATCAACTTATCATGAATTACCCATTCCGAAACCTGCCGTGAGAAATTACACCTATTTAACCATTTTATTAAAAAATAGAGGAAAAAGTAATACTATATGCCAAACACTTTTTAGATGCTCTTTATTTGTATCTTTTCTGTCCAGACTCTCAAATAAGTCTCATTATGATAAAAAATCACAGCTTTTTTTTAAAAAATTACCCTTAAAAAGGCTATTAATAAGAATAACCAATGGCATTAAAATTGTTAAAATTATAACAAAACAGGAAATTTTTACTAATTTAATAAGGAAGGCATGGAACTCATACAGATCATAAAGGTTTCTTTGGGCATATTTACTTTTTTTACTGCCATAACTTTTATTGTATCCTTTGTGGTTTACAAAATAAAAAACCGAAACACCATAAAACCTTATGAAAGAAAGCCCATCTTATTTGATTCTAGTTTGATTCTGGAAGTACAGGACACATCAGAAGAAAATGAAATCCCAAATTCATTCAGCAAAAAATTCGAAATTCTTAACGAAAATGCTTCCAGTAACCAGACAAATAAACTTTTCCCAATAGATTCAAACCATAAGTTAGGCAAGATTATGAACCCCTCCGTAGCAGAAAATTTTAATCATTCCCCTAAACCGAAAAGATCCCCTAACGAGGTCTTTAACATTTATAGTTTCTATTCCAATAATGGTTCCGGAGCGATGCACAAACTAAAGGTTAACGCTCTTACAGCAGAATAATATTATCCCGCGACTAAATATTTTTTTAGGTCATCATCTTTGCTCTGTCATTATTCGTAGCATTACATTATTTTATTATAACTTATAATCATCAGGTATAATTGTGCAGACACAAACGCTTTATATAAAGAATATGGTTTGTCCAAGATGTATTAAGGTAGTTAAAGATGAACTGACTAATATTGGCCTAAAAGTAAAAAGCGTAGAGCTTGGTGAAGCCACTATTGAGACTAATAACAAACCAGTTAATTTAGATGAGATTAGAAATATTCTTGAAGCAAATGGATTTGAATTACTGGATGATAAACAAGGCAAGTTAGTTGAAAAAATTAAAACTTTAATAATTGAAAAAATCCAAGCCACACAACCGGGAGAAATAGAAAAATTTAATTTTTC
>CAZRMA010000677.1:0-2000 GCA_964600655.1 uncultured Ignavibacteriaceae bacterium | reverse complement strand
CCTTTTTCTCTTTTGCCTATAATTCTACTACCAACAACAAAATCAAAATCATCATTAATTATAGGATTTAATATCAAAGATATTTCTTCTGGATAATCACTATAATCACCGTCTAAAAAAACTACGACATCGCAATTTTTTGTTTCAGCGTATTCAATTCCTCTTAAACAAGCGGCTCCATAACCTTGAAATGATTCATCCAACACAGTGGCACCGGCATCCTTCGCAGCCTTGGCGGTGTTATCGGTCGAGTTATTATTGACAACAATAACTTCCTTTATTATGTCAGAAGGTACTTCCTTTATAACTTTTGCAATTGACAATTCTTCATTAAAGGCAGGTATAATAGCTAATATATTCATTTATTAAATAAAGTCTGTTCCGCTTATTTTTCTAAATTATTTTTGGGATTGATAGATTTGTTATGATGATTTAAAAGCAAAAATATGACTGCAATAACTTTTTAATTCAATGTAAAGTCCTTGATTTTTAATTTCAGAAACTGACCGGGTATATTTCTCATTGTTTAATAGATCTTCCAATTCAATTTCACTGAATCTTGTAGGCAGACCAACTTTAATTCTGCATTGAGAAGTATTTTCAGAAAAATTTATTATAATTAATCTGCGGTCATCATTTAATCTCCAAAAAAGTACAAACATATTTTCATAACTGTGATTATCAGGGGAAATTTGTAAAGCATTCAATTGAGAAAATTCACCGGCTATAAAAATTTGATCTTTAGTAATAGTTAATATTTTATTATAAAATACTTTTATGGCTTCAGACTCTTTTTCAATAGGTTCTCTACCAAGCTGAACCGGCAACTTGATTTTTTTGCCTTCAAACTGACCATCATAATACAGTTTCATCCCTGGAACTGTGCTCATCAATATTGCTGCAGCCATTGAAGCTTGCTTTCCAAATTTAGTTATTGCTCTTTTCTCGTCATGATTTTCTAAAAATCTAACTGACTTTAATTGAAAAGGCATATCAGCCTGTAAATGATCTTTCACTCCAATCAAATCATTAAGTGCTAATCTATCCAGCAATCTTTTATCATAAGTAAAATCAAATCCTAATTTCTGCAGCTCCCATTCAAGGTCCCAATACGCTTCTGCTATAAAAATAAAATCACGTCTTTCATTTTTCACTTTCTTTATGGCATACTGCCAAAATTCTTCTTGAGGTTTAGGTATACCATTTTTGTTGATAACACCCATCCAGGTATTTTTGAATACATTGTTCAATTGAAGCATCGCCATATCGCATCGCACACCATCACATACTTCAGTCAGTTTAAGTAAATTATTTGTTAAGTATTCTCTTACATCTTCGTTGAAAAGATTAATTTGAATTGTATCTGACCAAGCCGGGAAAAGCGGATCACGTCCATGTGCAAAAATTTTATCCGGATGATATTCAGATTTAAAATAAGTGTGGGGATCATTTTTAAAAGTCTGCTCATCAGCTTGAAGAAAAAATTCCGGGTTGGATTTTATCAATTCACTATCAGAGCTGAAATGGTTTGGAATGAAATCAAGAAATAATTTTAGCCCCAGTTTATTCAAGTTTAGTTTTAAACGTTTTAAATCATCCCACGTGCCGTAGAGTTGATTAACTTCATACTTATTTATAGAAAAAGGAGAGCCAATTACATCTTCTTCTTTCCAATCCGGCAAGGCTTTATTGTATGCGGCGATTAATCCGGATTCGAAACAACATTTTTTAATAACACTATCGCAAGTATCCCAAATGCCCATCAACCAAATTATATCGATACCTTTTTCCGAAATTGAACGAAAATAATCCATTGGCACACTGGAAATTTTACCGTTATCGCTAAAATTATTAACCCAAATTCTAAAGTTTATTTCATATATTTTAGGATTGATGGTACTCAATTTTTGCCCATTATTTTTAATTCGCATTGTAAAAGTTACGTAATATTTAAGTATTTTCAACTATTCACTTTTGAACATTTTTAAAATCACTGCTAA
>CAZRMA010000676.1:0-2002 GCA_964600655.1 uncultured Ignavibacteriaceae bacterium | reverse complement strand
AAAAAGATTAAATATTGATTTTAAAATGATTATCCAGGCAGGAATAATCTCAGCTCGCTTTTCATCAATACCTGATATTTTTTTCCGCTTCTGCTCTGACTTTTTGCTCAGTACCATTTCTTCAATTTTGTCCAATTCTTCTTTTGTGAAAACAAAATTATTTAGAATACCGTTACTGGATGACGAATTATTTCTCAAAGCATTTATCATTAACCCTACAGACATAATTGTTCCGGAAGAACCAATGCACAATTGGTAATTTTCCTTTTTAAACATACTAACAGCCTGGTATAATTCGCCTTCAACCCATTCTCTGCAATTTTGTATTCGGGTTTTATTAACCTGGAAATCAGGGAAAAATTTTTGAGTTAAACGTACGGCACCAATCTTCATACTTAGAGATGCAATTGAATTACCTTTTTTGCCTACGAGAAATTCTGTACTGCCACCACCGATATCCACTGTTAAAATTTTTCTGTCAAAAACAGGAACTGCTTTAAGAATACCAAGATATATCAATCGAGCCTCTTCAATTCCACTGATTATTTCGATTTTTATTCCGCTCTTTTGAAAAACCTGTTCGATAAAATCATTCCTATTATGAGCCTCTCTAACTGCACTTGTAGCGATGGCGCGTAAGTTTGCATTATGAGAATCGGCTATTTCTTTAAATCTTTTTAAAGCATCCACACCTCGTATTAAGGCATCTGGTTTTATTAATTTTATGTCACCTGCGCTTCCTTCGCCGAGACGAATTACTTCTTTTTCCCTGTCTACAATTTCAAAATTCCCATCTTTCTTTACGTGAACTACAATCAAATGAAAAGAATTTGTCCCTATATCAATTGCAGCTAAATTATTTGGCGCAGTCATAATTGTTTTTTCCCTCAGAAAATAATTACAAACATTGAAATATTTCTTACAAAAATAAAGTTATAGATAATCATTCTACTAAATATCATTTGTTTTGAATGAATGATAGGAAAAGATTTTGTATAACTGATGATGATTAAATTCTTTTTACAGATTCGTTAAGAGATAATTGGGTAGCGAGTGACCATTTAAATTATAAATATTACAAAATTGTTGATAGTAAAATTGAGCAAATCAAAACAATAAAAATCATTTGGATTTGGATAATTGTTGGAGTTGGAATCTTTACAAATGCGTCTTTATTTTTGATAAAAGCAATATTTATATGAGTAATAATTTTTTTACTTGAACTTTTTCTAAAATTGGTTACATTATTATATGTTCAATAAAAATTATTTTGAGTACATTCAATGGGGATCCCTTTTAACATTAATTGTATAACCGCTTTTTTAAGCAGAGAATATTTTTTCCAAAATAATTGAGAGTTAATATTATAAATGAAAACATTTTTAGTTTTGCTTCTAATTCTTTCATTGTTTTTCTATCTCACTGGTTGCTACAGCGTCAGTGAAATGAGCAAAGATGAGTTCAAAGAAAAAAATAAAAAAGGAAGTTCGACAATAACCACTAAAAATAATGAAACTTATCAATTTGAAAAGGGATGGTATCAGATAGATTCTGATACATTATATGGAACCGGAGCAAAAATGAATGGGGAATACAAAGTCCCATTTTCCGGCAAAATTCCAATTGATGATATATCAGAATTTAAAGCTGAAACTCCAGATGGTGTGAAAACCTTTACATTAATTATTGGAGTTGCTGCTGCAGCGTTATTAGTAATTTATGCAATTGCCGCAGCATCTTTCTCTCACAGGGTTATTACAGATTGATATTATTAGAATTTGAATCTTTTACAGCTGATTCAATGATTAATAACTCGTCCGTTAATTAATAAGATATTACATCTTCTATTCATCTTAGGAAATATATATCTTTTCATATATTTAATATTCTTTTATTTTTTACTTAAATGCTCTGTATATTCAAGTGCAACATTTCAAATCTACGAAAAATTAAATAAAATAAACTCAATCATTTAGTGGAGAATGTAATGCAAGATTACGAA
>CAZRMA010000675.1:0-2016 GCA_964600655.1 uncultured Ignavibacteriaceae bacterium | reverse complement strand
AAATAAAGTAAGTACACTTGGTAAGGTTATTAACCGGGGTTTATATGAAAAGTATAACTTTACTAATCTCTTCCTTTTTCAATGATTGTTATTTCCACAAATCAATATATGCTACAAAGAAAATTGTTTTGTTGAAATAGAAATTGAAGGGTGTAATATGAAATTTATTTTTCTTCTTTTGTCTTTTTCTTTACAAATATACTCCCAACGTAACTGGACAGTTGTTAACTCCAATACTACTGACAATCTAGTTGATATTTGCTTTGCGGATAATAATTATGGGTGGATAATAAGTTCAAATGGAACTTTGCTTCGAACTTCTGATGGAGGTGAAAATTGGAATGCCAGTATAATTTCATATCAAAATCTCAATGCTATTAAATTTGTCAATGATAATGAGGGTTGGATAGTTGGAAATAACGGTTTAATAATCAAATCTACTGATTCTGGCGTTACCTGGTTTGAGCAACCAGGAGGACAAAATTACGGACTTAGGAATTTGTATTTCCAAAATAATCAGGTAGGATTTATTTGTGGGGGAGATGGAAATATATGGCCGGGAGGAATTGTTTTGAAAACCTCAAATGGGGGGAACTCCTGGATACAAGTATCTTCTTCATTTACTTCCTCTGGTTTGAATACTATTTTCTTTATTAATTCAAGTACTGGCTGGACTACCGGAAATGGAGGGGATTTTTATAAATCATCAGATGGGGGAACAAGTTGGGATAGCATTGCTTATTTTACAAGTGAATTTGAAAGTTGGCACACTGCAACAATATTTTGGGATACCCTTAATGGTGTTACTTGCGGCAATTACCATGCAACAGGTAATTGGGGGGGAGAAATATTTAAAACTACCGATGGTGGCTATACATGGAATGGAATTATATATACTGGATTACTTTATGCGATTGCCAGGGAACCATTGATTAATTCGCTATACATTGTGGGGGAAAATTACTGGAATGCCGATGGGTTAATTTATAATTCAACCGATGGGGGAGATAGTTGGACACAAGAAACAAATCCTACAAATAACATCTTATATTCAATTGAAATTACTCAATACCAGGTTGGATGGATAGTTGGAACTAATGGCACTATTTTAAAAAATAGTAACCTATCCTCTGTTTTAACTAATACCGTTACTAAATATTTTTCTCTTTCTCAAAACTACCCCAACCCCTTCAACCCAACAACAAAAATAAAATACCAGTTGCCTGAGTTAAGCAAAGTAAAACTAACTATTTACGACGTTCTTGGAAGAGAAGTTAAAATACTCGTTAATGAAGAAAAGCCCACCGGCAACTATGAGGTTGAGTTTGATGGCACTAATCTGCCAAGCGGAATTTACTTCTATAGAATTGAGGCGGGTAACTTCTCTGCTACTAAGAAATTTGTTTTATTGAAGTAATTGGTAAGTCACCTTACGCATATTAGATTATCAATTGCCCCGACCTTCAGGTCGGGGGCTAGATTAAGGCAAGTTATCGGGCTTTTGCCTAATTTTTGAAACTAATGTGGCTAAAGCCGATATTATTATCTAAAATTATCTCACGACCTAAAGGTCGTGGCAATTGAATAGAAAATTTTACGTAATGTAAGTTAGTATTCAATCACTCGGTTTGTCTTCAATCGGCTGGGTTGCAAAGAAATCTGTGTAAAATCTTTCTGTGTATTGTTTGAGTAAATCTTCAACTCTTTTATGATCCGGTGAACTGATAACAAGTCCGGCGTGATTTTTCTTTTTCATTCTCCACACAATTTCAGGATCAACATAACCTGATATGTCCGGCCATTCCTGTTTTGCAAGTGAAATGATTATTCCAGCATAATCATTTTTAACTTTGGGAAGTTTGTATTCTTTTTTGCCGTAGTTAATTTCAATCTTCGCCCATTCTGCCCAGAGATTTATTCCAGATGCAGCTTCAACGAGTTCTGCAAGATTTGCTCCGCCTACTCTTGCGGATGTTTCAAGAAAATAAAATTTGCCGTCAGCTTTAGATTTTATAA
>CAZRMA010000674.1:0-2018 GCA_964600655.1 uncultured Ignavibacteriaceae bacterium | reverse complement strand
AAGATGCCTCGAGTAGGCGCCTAAAAGTTCACACCCGAATTAATAAGAAATCACTAAAAATAAATTTTAAACTTTCTAATGCAAGCCACACTTCGACGGGCTTAGTGTGACTGAAAAATTCTTAATAATAGTTCTTGATTATTTGATATTAAAGTGATATCATTGCGATAGCATTAACATTATTAAAGGGAAAAAAATGGAAAAAATAGCAGAAAAACCTGCTTCAAAAATTAATGGCTTTATTATGCTGTTAATTTCAATTCTAATTTTGGTATTAGATATCTTTGTATTTATTGGAGGAATTAAGACAAGAGATCCACAGTTTTTATGGATATTCTTTCCACTCCTTTTAATTTTTATTTTATTACTTAGCGGATTATTAGTCGTTCAGCCAAATGATTCCAGGGTTATTATATTCTTCGGCAAGTATATTGGTACCATCCGCCATTCAGGATTTTGGTGGGTAAATCCATTCACTGTAAAGAAGAGAATTTCATTAAGAATTAGAAATTTCAGCAGTGAAAAAATTAAAGTGAATGATTTAAGCGGCAACCCAATAGAAATCGGAGCAGTAATCGTTTGGCAGGTAGTTAACTCAGCATGTGCTGTCTTTGATGTTGATAATTATGAACAGTTTGTCGACATCCAGAGTGAAACCGCAATTAGATCACTTGCTTCTGAATACCCTTACGATGAAAGTGATGGCGATAAAGCTTCTTTAAGAGGAAGTCCGCAGGAGATAGCAGAAAATTTACAAAGGCAGGTTCAATCAAGATTAGATATTGCCGGCGTTGAAGTGATTGAAGCAAGAATAAGCCACCTTGCATACGCTCAGGAAATTGCTCAGGCGATGCTGAGAAGACAGCAAGCCGAAGCAGTTGTTGCGGCAAGATTTAAAATTGTTGAAGGCGCGGTGGGAATGGTTGATTTAGCTTTAAAATCTTTAAGTGAACAAAAAATTATTGAACTGGATGAAGAGAAAAAAGCTACTATGGTAAATAATCTTATGGTTGCATTAGTATCTGAAAGTGAAGTAACACCAATAGTCAATACAGGAACTCTTTATTAATAAGTAATTATCAATTATGAAAAACTTATCTGATTATTACGGACAAACTTTAATTTTTACGCAGCCATCAGTTTGGAAAAATTATTATGAGTTAAAATGTAATGATGAAATTCTTGCAGTTGTTAATAGTGTTAAATTGTTCGGATTGAAATTAGATATTGAATTGTTTGATAATAAATGGACGCTTTACCGTCCCTCAATTTGGAGATCGGAAGTTGCCATAAGAGAAACAAATAAAACATATCCTATTGCAAAGTATAGAAAAGAGAAATTTAAATTACATGGGTTTGTAGAACTGCCTAAAGGTCAGAAATTAAAAATTGCATTTAAATTATTCAAAAACATATTTGAGATGAGAAGTTCATCAGATGAATTACTCGTAAGTTTTAAAGGTAAAGTAAAATTTAAGGAAACAATTGAAATTTCATTGGAAAAAAGATCTGATGTGATTGATAAATATCCATGGGTAATTATACTTGCATGTTATTTATCTGTGGAAAGAAAACGGGCCGCTGGTGCTGCGGCTGCAGGATGAAATAATTTTTTTAATATGGCTGAGAAGAAAAAATTTTTATTAAGAATTGATGGTAATGTACATTCTGCCCTTGAAAAGTGGGCGGCAGATGAACTAAGAAGCATAAATGCGCAAATAGAATACTTGCTTACTGACTCATTAAAAAAAGCCGGGAGGCTGGCTTCTAAAAGTGTAAGTTCAGGTTTAAGTTCAAACTCTAGTGAGGATGAAAATACGTCGTCCTTAAATAATAATTAATTAAACTTATTTAATTGCCAATTTTATTTTTTATCCATTGTAACGCGAAATCAAAAACAGGGTCATCGGCTTTTGCGAAATCTGTAGAATCGGCCTTAACATAAATATCCGGCGCAATGCCGTTCCATTCAATAATTTTTTTATCTGCAGTATATTCAATCCATTGAGGAACAGTAT
>CAZRMA010000673.1:0-2024 GCA_964600655.1 uncultured Ignavibacteriaceae bacterium | reverse complement strand
ACTTGAAAAATTTGAAGTTAAAAATAAGGGAGAAATAATTAAATAGGAATTATTATTTCACAATTATTTTAATTGTACTTACCGCAGCTTAACTAATAATTGTAGAAATGGAATAAACCTTTAAACATCTTTTAAAATAGCAATGTCTTCGTAAAAAGTTATAAGCTAATTACCAAGGCACACGGAATATTTTAACTCGCTAAGATTTTAGTAATAGATATGAAACTGTGCTACAAAAGAATTATTCTTTACATCTGGGTGTTCCATTTGAATCCGGTATTGCGGACGAATTTCCACAAAGCTGTAGGGTTGAATCTCCAAACCCAAAACAATTCTGGAATGATCATCACTGCTTAGTTTTATATTTGGATCAAATCTGTCATAACGGACAACAGCATCTACTCCTTTCATAACCGTATAAGCTGCCTGCACCATCATTGCTGTTGTGGAAGAATCAAGCTGCATATAATCTTTTGCCATGTCAAATTCACCTTCCAGCACAAACTCGTCGATGCTTATACCGGCAAACCCCCCAAACATATTTACGTTTTGATAAATTGGTTTAAAATTTTTATCAAACCTTTGGTCTTTGAATGATGCAAATGAGCCGCCAAAAGATAATGAGAAAGCATTTGAAACTTCCGGTGTAAATTCAACCCTTGCTGTGTATGTAGGATCAGCGTTAAATTCAGTTGAGCGAGGATTTCCAATACTTGCGGTCACAAAAGCAAAATCAGATATATACTGCCCTATTTCAACTCCTGTTTCCACATAACGGGGATCATATATTAATCCTTGCCGCCTTCCCGTTGCAAATAAAACTCCAAGGTCGCCTCCTTTAATATATGCAGTGTGGTCATCAATCCTAATTCCGTAATTCGGCATAAAAGTACCGCCTTTTATATAACCATTATTCGGCAGAATGTGTGCAAGTCCATATGCTTCCCAAATCTGCCAGATAAAATCATAACGGGCATATGCCTGTATTTTTTGTGCAAGTGAAATACTAGTATAAATTGAACCTTGCATTCTTTGAAAATCGGATTTTGTATAAGCTTCATTCATTGTAACTAAATAATTTCCTCTAAAATCGAAACCGAATTCAATATTTGGAGCAAGTCTGTTTGTCATTTCAAAATCTTTATGGGGAGAAATCATTGCCAAAGAATTTCTGCTCCAGGTCCAGCCGTCATGATTTCGCATTTCACCACCAGTAGGATTAACATGACAGTCCATGCACTTGCCGTCCATTCTTAATGAAAAACGGGGCAGTGAATAACTTTGATTATATGAAATTATTACAATCATTGAGCTTAGCAAAAGAAGTTTAATTGTCCGCATGGTCCTTCCAGATTAATTTATTGATGATTTAAATAAAATTAACTTAATTAAAAGAATAGTAACTATAAACATATAAAAGTGCCAAATTTTGTGAAATTTTTCCGATATTTCTAATTTGTGATTGATAGTTTTACATTGATTAAGAAGCCTATCTTTCATAGTTTTAGTAGCTTTTAAATAATAGATTATGAAAAATATTTTAATTTTAGGTTCAACGGGGTCGATTGGTGTAAACGCATTAAATGTTATACGCAATTTCCCTGATAAATTTAAAGTTAAAGCGCTTACCGTAAACAAAAGGATTGATTTATTAGAACCTCAAATTGAAGAATTTAATCCTGAAATTGTAGTTGTAAAAGAAGAACATGCGGCAGAGCAGCTAAGAAATAAATTAAAAGGCCTGCCTGCCGGAAAGCATGGTAAGTGTGAAGTTCTTTCGGGTATCGATGGGCTGGTTTCAATTGCTTCGAATTTAGATTATGATATTTTAATCGGCGCCATGGTTGGCTTTGCCGGGTTAACACCAACCATTGAGGCAATGAAACGAGGAAAAAGAATTGCTTTAGCAAATAAGGAAACTCTTGTTGTTGCCGGAGAATTGATTGCCGAACTTTGTAAAAAATATAATGCTGAAATTATTCCGGTAGATTCAGAACACAGCGCAATTTATCAATGTCTTGCAG
>CAZRMA010000672.1:0-2041 GCA_964600655.1 uncultured Ignavibacteriaceae bacterium | reverse complement strand
ATGTTACAGTTTGTCGAAATAACCGCTAACGGTCTCGGCTAAGAAACGTAGGGCTTTCTAAGAGATTACCTGTCCACCGAAACCGAAGTTTGCTTGATGGACGAACCTTTCGGAAAGCCTTGTCTGCCCTATGTTTTCTTAGCCATTGTTGGGCGTTCGTACTTTTATTTTCCACCCAATTTTCTAATCAAGTCCACAGTTTCTTTAAATTTTGCTTCTTCTGCCATTGACAGAGGTGTCTGTCCATTTTCCATTTTTGCATTTATATCTGCTTTATTGTCAAAAAGTAATTGCACAAGCTCTGTTTGTCCGTTGTGGGCAGCCGAATGAATTGGGGTCACATCTTGCATTTGCTTCGCATTTACGTCAGCACCGTTTTGGATAAGAAGTGCCGCCATTTCCAAATTTGAAGTCGCACAAGCAGAATGTATTGGGGCAACTTTGAATTGATTTTTTGCTGCAATATTAGGGTCAGCCCCTTTTTCGAGAAGTTCTTGAGCTAAATCAAAATGACCAAAAAATGCAGCAAGTCCCAATAAAGTAAAACCGTCATTCGAATAGTCATTTAATAATTCTGGTTTTTCTTCCAATAATTGCTTAACTCTTTCCACTTCACCTAAAGTTGCTGCTTCGAAAATATCGAGGTGAGATTTGTGTCTTCTTATAATTTTTATCGCTTCCATATTTCGACAATAGGCAGCAAATTGTAATATTGAAATTCCCTGTTCGGTTTTGCTATCAGCAAGTGAAGGGTCTTGAATCAGTTTATTTGCTAACTGATTGTTATCACCTGTCTTTATAATTTCACTTAGTTCTTTCATATGTCTGTTGTTTTGTATGACGCCCAACGATTGGTACATGTTGCGGAGCGGATTTCGAGGAACGTTCCTGTCCGATATGACGGAACTGCGATGCGAGAACCACAGTTGCTAACCGCACTAACCCCGCTCTGAAATATGTACTTTGTTACCATCCGTTATTTTTAATTTGAGATTAAGCTTAAACCTTTACTTTTAAGTTCAGAATCAATAATCTTTTGTATCGCTTTTTTTTGAATGTCGTTAACATAGTAAAAGTCAAAACCTTTTGCTGATTTATAATAATGAAAATAATAACTTCTGTCGGTATAATTGTTTAATCTCTTATCGTAGTAAATAACTTGAAACCAATAGAAAAAATCCTCGGATTCACTTAGTAACATTTCTGGATAAAAATTACTCTCAGCAGAAGAATTGGCCGTGAACAAACTCATGTCGGTATTAATTAAAACATCTGAAACACCTTTGTTATTATGAATTATTGCATTCCTAATCTCAACATTCAATGCCTCCCTTTTTCCAGTATTTGTAAAAAAATTTCTAACTGAGAGTTTTATTTTACTGTCATTTATTGTATCTCGATTAATAATTTCAGTCTTTCCTAAAGTCAATTCTGGTTTTGTATCTGCAAGGTAATCAGACAATGATTGTTTAGATAATTTTAATTGTTGTTGTGATGATAATAATTGATTCTCAGCAGCTAGACTTTGCTGTTTATTAATGTCTTGAATTTTATTAAGTTCTGAAATTAATGAGTCATTTAATATTTGAGCGTTTTTAATTTGTAATTGATTTAAATTTTCAGCATGCTTCAATTGAGTTTGGAAAAGTTTATCTGAAGCAATTCTATTTTCTTCAAATTGTTTATTGTTCTTCTCAACCTGAATACTTGTCTGGATGAACGCGAGTAATGCAATTTCTAATCCTATGAGAGAAATATATCTATCTACAGGTTCTTTCTTTAATGAAACTGAAATGTTTTTCCTATTGATTACACATAGAGCAAGCAGTATGAAAGTCAGCAAATAAGTAATCAACTCAAATATTTTGTTATTATTGATTATTAAACAGTAAATTGAAATTATCAAAAATGCGATTGTGAGGTGAATTAATATTTTAGAATTTATTTTCATTAATACGATAATTTGGTCTTTTTATAATGCATGGTAACGGTTTGCGGTATGAAACGTTGCGCATTTCGAAGCACTTCCGTATCAGACCGT
>CAZRMA010000671.1:0-2053 GCA_964600655.1 uncultured Ignavibacteriaceae bacterium | reverse complement strand
AAATATGCTTCATCGGCTTGGGCGTGTTTTTGCATGGGCGATTGTTGGTGGCGGAATGTTAGGAATGACCTTAGCACACCGATTAGTATCCAGTGATAATGAAGTATCTCTTATTGAAGCAGGAAAAAATGTTGGTGGACTAGCAAGTGCCTGGAAATTGGATGAAATTGTATGGGATAAATTCTATCATGTAATTCTTCTTTCTGATACACATTTATTAAAGATACTTAAAGAGATTGGATTAGAAAAAGAATTAAATTGGGTTGAAACAAAAACCGGTTTTTATACGGACGGTAAACTTTATTCAATGTCCAACTCATTGGAATTTCTAAAATTCCCTCCCCTAAATTTAATTGATAAAATTAGACTTGGATTTACAATTTTTTATGCTTCAAAAATTAAAAGCTGGGAAAAGTTAGAGCAAATTTCTGTTGAGAATTGGCTAAAGAAGTTATCCGGCAAAAACACATTTCAAAAAATATGGCTTCCTTTACTTCGTGCGAAATTAGGGGAGAATTATAAGAAAACCTCAGCTGCATTCATTTGGGCAACGATTCAAAGAATGTATGCCGCACGCCGTTCCGGGTTAAAAAAGGAGATGTTTGGATATGTATCGGGCGGTTACGCAAGAATTTTAGAGAAATTTAAAGATACATTAATTGATGAATCTGTAAAAATTAAAACTGAACATGCAGTTAAAAAGATTGAATCAATTGAAAATGGCAAAGTATTAATTCAATATGTTAATAATGAAGAAGAAATCTTCGACAATGTTATTGTTACTGCTTCGTCTCCCATAGCGAAAAAAATATGTCCGCAATTATCTTCGGATGAGAAAAGTAAAATGGATTCTATCCAATATCTTGGGGTTATTTGTGCTTCTATCATTTTGAAGAAACCAATTTCTAATTATTACGTTACAAACATTACTGAACTAGACATCCCTTTTACCGGAATTATTGAAATGTCAGCTTTAGTAGACAAACAACATTTTAATGGGAATTCATTAATATATTTACCAAAATACATTTCTCCAGAAGACGAGTGGTTTAATTATTCCGATACTGATATTGAAGAAATATTTCTAAAGAAATTATTAAAAATGTATCCCAAAATAAGTGTTAACGACATACTAAGCTTCAAGGTATCAAGGGCAAAATATGTGTTCGCATTATCAACAATAAATTATTCACAAAATCTATCTCCCATTGATACTTCAATTAAAGGTATTTACATTGTAAATTCTTCACACATTGTTAATGGAACACTGAATGTGAATGAGACAGTACAGTTGGCTGAAAAAGCCATGAAGCTAATGTTGAATAGTGGTACAGGAAATTCAAAGTCAAACCAAAAATATGAATACTCAGAAACCATATAGCAGCATATCCTTAGATCTTGATAATGAATGGTCTTATTTAAAAATTCACGGAAATGCTGATTGGGAAAAGTACCCGTCATATCTTGATATATTTCTACCGCTTGTGTTAGATGAGTTGGAGAGATTAAATATCAAGATCACCTTTTTTATAGTAGGAAAAGACGCTGAGATATCATCTAATCAAAAATTCATAAGAACTATTGTGGAAAGAGGGCATGAAGTTGGAAATCATTCTTACTCTCATGAATCGTGGTTGAATCACTATAATAAAGAAAAAGTAGAATTTGAAATCAATCATGCTGAAGAACTAATAAATAATTGTACGGGACAAAAAACCATTGGCTTTAGAGCACCTGGTTTTAGTTGGAGTAATACAGTCTTAAACGTTTTGCAAGAAAATAATTATCTATACGATGCTTCTACTTTGCCTACTTTTATTGGACCTTTAGCAAGAACTTATTACTTCTGGACATCAGATCTTTCAAAGGAAGAAAAGAAAATTAGAAAGAATTTATTTGGCTCATTTAGCGAGGGATTCAGATCGGTTAAGCCATATTTTTGGGACACTGATTGTAAAAATAAATTGCTGGAAATACCTGTTAGTACTATACCTATTTTAAAAATACCATTTCATCTAAGTTATTTATTATATTTAAGTAGATTTTCTAGCGC
>CAZRMA010000670.1:0-2058 GCA_964600655.1 uncultured Ignavibacteriaceae bacterium | reverse complement strand
TATCATTATAAATATTATAAAATCGACAATACCGATAATTTATCAAGCTTGAATTTACAATTTGAAACAAACTTTAATAATGGTTATTATTTTTCCAGTTATAGAAAATATAATGATTATACTTACTTCCAACTTGGTATCTCACCTGGAGATTTTTTTAATCTAGCACATGATTCTTCATCACATAATTATTTAATAGGGTTAGATCTGAGTGGATCACATAATAAGGATTTTGAAACTCTTATTCCGAATTTACAAAATACTTTGAAGTCTTCGTTGAAGTCAAAAGATTATTTTAAATTAATAGTTGCTGGAGCAGGGAGTATACAAACAATTTCAGAAACCTGGCTTACTGCAGAACCACAAGTAATAGATGGGGCATTGAATGAATTCTTAACTACTGATATTGCAGATTCAATTAAAATTAATTCACTCCCCACCATCATTTATTGTGATGGTGATGCTTCAAACGGGTGGCAGTTTCCGGGAATCGAACAGTATGCAGATATTCAGAATTATAATGATATTCAATCAGCTGTCAATTATTTTCATAGTTCTAATATAATTGCTGCGTATCGCCATGGTTATGACGATCAAATTTCCACAGAAACATTAAATAAACTTATAGCTCCACTTGATACTTTCTTTATCCATGGGGGCAGGCTATTAAGTTATTTTGATTTTAACAGGGATGGGCATGATCTTCTGGCATCTCATTTTATAAATGGACTTAAAACTCTTGATGTAACTCATGGACCGGTTAAGTTATATCGAAATATTGGGGGAAATATTGGAAAATATTTTCCGGAAAGTTTGACTCATGAATCTTCTTACTTTCTAGCCTATAATGACACAAGCGTTAAAATTGAATTGATGGATCAGCAAGGCAGACCTGCAGTTATTTCAAAGAAAATTAAAAATGGACTTTTAGTTGTTTCGGGTATTTGGCAGCTTAATGATGATGGTGCGATGAAAACAATTTTAGATATTCCTCTACTGGGATTAAATAAATCATCCAAAAATTTTCAGTTGAAAGAATTGCTTGATACAATTAAAACACATTATAACTCCGAAACTTTCGATAAAGTATTTTTGTTCAGCAATTCCGATTCATTATTTCAGAAGAATGAAGCTATTTCTTATATAGATTCTTATTTGCAGAAATTTCCAAAAACTAAACCATTGTTTAATACAATAAATTTGCTGAATGCAAATAGTTTTATACCACCTTCAATTTCAGATAATAATATAAATTACTATGGAAGTGGTTATTTAACAAAAATATTATCAGATTCTACTTTAGGATTACATTTTGAAACTCACAGTAACGATTGGAATTATATTGCTTCTGTGTTGTCACCAAATTCTTTACCAATAAATGAAAATCTTTCTATAAATTATGCTGGAGACACAACTTTATCCACAATAATTGAATTAAGAGAAGTCAATCCGGTTAAAAATGATCCCAATAAACCTTTATTCTTTATAGGTTCATCTACCACAAAAGATAGTATTTCTTTAAATATATCTGCAAAATATTTAAATGATCCTTTAATTAAGACAAAACATATAAAAGCTCAAATCAATAGAGATACTTCAGAACAAAAAAATGTAGTCCCCTCCATGCTTGGTAATGAAAAGTTAAAAGAACTGTTTTTGACTTCGAGTACCGATACATCGGTGATTGTTAATTTAGCAATGAAATACCGTTTGTTATGTGATTATACTGCATTCATTGCTTTGGAACCTAACGATACGATTCACTTTTTGAAAAATCCAAACGATGAGGGAGGTTATGTAACTATTGTTGAGAATCATACAGAACAAATAGATACATTAAGCTTAGATATCTTTCCCAATCCTTTTAACATCCAAACTTCTATTGTCTTGAATGTAAAGACTCCCTCTTCTGTTAAACTTGTTGTTTATAATATTCTAGGTCAGCAGATAAAAGTAATTGAAGATTCCGAATTACTAAAAGGCAAAAAAGTATATTATTGGAATGCACTAAATTCATACAATCAAACCGTAAGCAGCGGTATTTATTTTATAAGAGCA
>CAZRMA010000669.1:0-2058 GCA_964600655.1 uncultured Ignavibacteriaceae bacterium | reverse complement strand
CGGTATTGGGAATAGCATATTCCACTGCAACCAATCTCATGTTTCCATTTACCGGGTTTTTTGAATAAACGAGCAGTGCCGGTTTTGCGGGATCAAATGTATCCTTAACATTTTCAGTTTTCATATAATGATACCCCATATTCTGCACTACAACATCTATATCTTTATAACCATCTGCCAATGCCGTGGCTAAATTATGGTACCTTGCTGTGGCAGACCTTGCAAGTGCTAATTCTTTTTGAAGTTTAGAAGCGTCAGATGATAAACCTAAATAGTCTTTTGATAATGATTGTGGATTCATATCTGCAGGTTGTGTTTGAACTGCAGTCGGTTCTTCCATTGAAGAATTCTGGCAGCCAATCATCAAAATAAATATTAATGAAAAAAGGCATGCTAGAATAAAATTCAACTTTTTCATGATAACTCCTTTTTAAATTATTTATAAAAATATGGATCTAAGACAGTCACTTCAGTTATCTTATCAACCGGTAATTTATTTACCTTTGCTGCTTTTTTAATTGCATCTTTTGAAGGTGCATCATAAATACAGAAGGTCTTTTTCTTATCTTCACTTACATAAGATTGAACCCATGTTACCTGGTCTTCAGCATTGTTTGTAACTACATTTAAACACATATCTTTCCCCACTTCATTGATAGGAATGTTCAACCCATTTGGAAAAGTTCTTTCAACAACATAGCGATGCATTGTTGTTTTTTCATTTGATTTTTTCTGTGATTTTTCTTGTGCTTTACTGTTGTTCACTAATATTCCCACAAATAGTATGGAAAATAAAATCGCATATACTTTTTTCATTTTAATTACTCCTTGCAATTTTTAAAAATAGAAATATGGATCCAGAACTCGAACTTCAGTAATTTTATCAACAGGCAAGCTGTTTCTATTAGCTACTTTTCTAATAGCTTCTGGTGAAGGCCCATCGTAAATGCAGAAAGTTTTTTTCTTGTCATCACTTACATATGAGTGAACCCAAGTAACTTCGTCTTTGGAATTATTCCCAACAACATTCAAGCAAATATTTTCTCCTCCTGAATTAATGGGAATTATTAATCCATCCGGGAATGTTCTTTCGATTACATAACGCGGCATGTTACCTCCTTTATTATTTAATTTGCTTTTGATTACACTAACAATGTAGGTTTAAATGTTAATATGCAAATCGGGAGAATTCCCTATTTAATTGACTGTGGTTCCCTATTTTTTAGTATCGATTTTTAGAATGTACTAACGCTGCTGCTTCGGTTCTCGAATGAATGTTTAATTTTGAAAATATCGCGGAAATATGGTGGTCAACTGTTTTGGGTGAAATGTAAAGTTTATTACCTATTTCTATGTTGCTTAATCCCTTGCCTAAAAGATTTAATACTTCAACCTGTCTTTGTGTTAATCCATTTGGATTTGCTTTAGTTGTTTTCCTAGGACCCTTTGGAATACTTTTTATACCTGACTCCCTCATTTTTTGCTTAATGAGTTGTGATGAGGCTGATGCACTTAATTTATCAAATATTTCAATAGCTTCTTTCATTGCTTGTTCATTACCTTCGCTTAAAGCCATTGCTTGTTCATATGGGCAATGTAATTTTTCCCATAAATTTGCGGCCTCTTTCCAATTTCCTTGAATTTGAAGTAGATATGGTTCAGCAATAACTTTGGGTATATTCTTTAGATTACCGCTTTTCCAAACCCAATAGGCAATTTCTCCAATAGCCCAAGGGTTTTTTGATTTTAAAACATTTAAATAAATTGAATACAATTCCTTTGTAAAATCTTCTAACTTATTCACAAGCCAAAAATATTCAGCTTTGGCTGCAGAAACACTTACAATTTTTTCTATCTCTCCCATATTCAATGCCATTGTCATACATTCATTTATCAATTTAAACGCGCCAGGATCATTCCGTCTCGCTCTTATTATTGCAACCACATTAAGAGGCATCACTGTATTTCCCGGCGGAACGTTTTTATGTTTCAAAACATAATTAGCTAATTCTATGCTCTCATCCAAAGAACCTAAATGCAATTTGGCTTTTGCATAAT
>CAZRMA010000668.1:0-2061 GCA_964600655.1 uncultured Ignavibacteriaceae bacterium | reverse complement strand
CCAACATGCAAAAGCCGGACGGACTTGTAGTCATCGACAACGAAGACCTGCCGCAATGTCTTTATAAACTAGATATCAGTGATATTTATGGAGTGGGAAGAAGAATGGAAGTCCGCTTACGTCGCAATGGTATTTACACGATGGAAGACCTTTGTAAAGCAGACAGAAATTTAATGAGGAAAGTATGGGGCGGAATAGAAGGGGAAAGAATGTACGATCAGTTGAGAGGAAAAAATGTACCACGCCCTCTTACACACCGCTCAACTATCGGTCACTCTCACGTGCTTCCGCCTAAATTGAAAAGTAATGGGAGCGCTTACGCAGTGCTTCACAGGCTGGTTCAGAAAGCAGCAATGCGTTTGCGTCATCTCGGCTATTTTGCAGGTGCGCTCGGCGTTGCTGTAAGATATAAAATTAAAATAGATCCGTACGATGCTATGGACTCTTATAGCCGGGGTTCCCGTTCTTCGGGAAAGAGGAGCAATTCTTATATAGATTTCTGGCTCAGGCAAAAGAGAACCAAATGGAGAGACAGCATAACTTTTACTCACACACAGAACACTATTGATTTTATAAAGGCGTTTAACATTATGTGGGAAAGAAATCCTTTTACGGAAGATATTCCGACTGCCGTCAGTGTTGTACTGTTCAATCTTTTGCAGGAAAAATATGTAACCCTGCCGGTTCTTGAATCATACAGGCAGGTTGAAAAAAATAAATCTCTTTACACTGCGTTAGACGGATTGAACAGACGTTACGGTTACGCTTCTGTTTATTTCGGGGGCTCACACACAGCAAAATATTCTGCACCAATGAGAATTGCATTTACACAAATACCTGATCTTGAAGTTGAAGACGATGAGAAAAAGATTGTGTTGAAGCGGAAGAGATAGATAAGAAGCAGAATATAAATTATAATTATCAATTTTAAAACGATTAAATTCTCAAACCTCATATTACCTATTAGGATTGTCCTATAAAATTATCTCTGCAGTTTGGACACAAAAATTCAGTTTTCATATTAATTAACTGAAAAGTATGGCAATTTCTACAATAGACAATTTGTCTAAAGGGTTTATGTGGGTGATTCTTAAAGCCAGAAATTCCATCATAGAATATGTTAATATCGTTAACTAAACGAGAAAAAGGTTGTCTAAATCCGAAATTAGCTGATGATAAAAGATTACTCGTTCTTTGGAAATAATTCTGACCGAAGCGGATTGCTTTTAACCCAAAATCATTATTGCCTTCTTTATCATGTTCAAATGGAAGTAATTGATAACCGAAACCTTCTGAAGTCAATTCTGAGTACTTTTTATTTAAGAGATTACTCATAATGGGGGGAGGGAAAGGATTATTTTTCATAAATTCACTTTCACAAATATATACATCCAATAGATTTACATCAGGAGATCCAAATTCTTTATAAGATTTCAATTGTGTAATCGTTCTTTTGGTTTTTCCACTTTTTAAAGAGCGAGCCTCACCATTTTTAAGAAGTATACTAACTTTAACCTCCCAAGTTTTATAAAACCATTCCTGAGAATTAGGGTAATCATGAAGTCGAGCTATAATATCAATATCACTTGTGAATGTTCCACCAACACCTCCAATATTCATAGGAATATTGATAGCAAACCAACGCCAAACATGTCCTCCTGCTAGAGCCGACAAAAGAGGGAATAATGAAAATATTCGCCAAATAGTTAACTTTTCCCTATACAGTGGATTAGATTCTGAAAGTCTCACAACTTTTTCCTTTTGAAGTTCCCCTAACAGGTAATATCAAATGGAGGATACAAAAAATTTAGAGAAATCTAATTTATTAAAATCAAAAATGCAATTAATATTAAGACAAGACTAAAGAGGATTTGGAATATGGCTACATAATAGGAATATAGTTTGAGAATACATAAGAATGTTTATTATTTCATTTCAATTTTTTGATTTAATTCCCACAAAAACTTAAATTAAAAGGGTTAAAAATTAAGAATTTTTGTAACCCGCCGAAATTACCAGGTTGTTAGAAATATTACTTTAATGTAGGATTACGATTGTTTA
>CAZRMA010000667.1:0-2075 GCA_964600655.1 uncultured Ignavibacteriaceae bacterium | reverse complement strand
TAAGCAAAGCACTATTTGATTTTCTTTTCGTCCATAAATATAAAAATCAACAATTGATATTGAATGACCGCGTAAAAAATCCCGGAGATTTAAGTTCTAAAATTGATAAAGCTTTAACTTTTTTACGAAAGGAAGATGAAGATCAACCTTATTCAGAATTTAAACATAAGCTGCAGGAACTCGGATTTGAACCTGGTCTTGGAAACAGTGCCGCAGCTATTATTGAAAGCCTTGAACAATTAGATAGACTTCTTCATTCACCTGATTATCAGGCGCTTACAGATTTTCTATCTAAGATTCCGATGATATTTAATATCGCAATCATTTCTCCGCATGGCTATTTCGGACAGGAAGGTGTGCTTGGAATGCCTGACACCGGCGGGCAGGTGGTGTATATTCTTGATCAGGTTAAAGCGCTGGAAAAAGAGATGACGAAATCTCTTAAGGAATCCGGCCTTGAAGCAAAACCTAAAATAATTATTCTAACGAGATTAATCCCAAATGCCGGAGATACAAAGTGTAATCAAAGACTTGAAAAAGTGCACGAGACTAAGAACACCTGGATACTCCGCGTTCCGTTTAGAGATTTCAATAAGAATGTTACGGATAATTGGATTTCAAGATTTGAAATCTGGCCATATTTAGAATCATTTTCTGAAGATGCTCATAAAGAACTACGGGTTGAATTTGGAGACCGCCCGGATTTTATAATTGGTAATTATTCAGATGGCAACATGGTTGCGTACATGCTTGCAAGGAAGTTTGGCGTTACACAATGCAATATTGCTCACGCACTTGAAAAGAGTAAATATCTATACAGCGCGCTGTATTGGAAGAACATGGAAGATCACTATCATTTTTCAACTCAATTTACTGCAGACTTAATTGCAATGAACACCGCGAACTTTATAATTACTTCTTCTTACCAGGAAATTGCCGGGACGGAAGAAAGTATTGGGCAATATGAATCATATATCAATTTTACAATGCCCGAACTTTTTCGCGTAACGGGGGGAATAAATTTATTCCATCCGAAATTTAATATTGTTCCGCCTGGTGTTAACACTAAGATTTATTTCCCATACAGCAACCGGAAAAAAAGGAATAAAGCAATAACTGAAGAACTTGAAGAATTAATTTTTAACAATGCGGATGATCCGGATGTTTATGGTGAATTAGAAAATCCAGATCTAGTTCCTATCTTTTCATTGGCAAGACTTGATAAAATTAAAAACTTGACTTCTCTTGCAGAATGGTTTGGTAAATCAGAAGAGTTACAAGAAAAAGCGAATCTTATTATTGTCGCAGGAAAAGTTGATGCAAATAAAACAAGTGATGGTGAAGAAAAAGAACAAATCTATTTGATGCACGATATCATCAATAAATATAATCTTCACAATAAAATTAAATGGATTGGCAAGCTGTTTAGAAAAGATCAAACAGGAGAAGTTTATAGAACAATTGCCGATCGTAAAGGGATATTTGTTCAACCGGCTTTATTTGAAGGGTTTGGTTTAACAGTGCTGGAAGCCATGCGAAGCGGTTTGCCTGTGTTTGCTACTCACTATGGTGGCCCTATGGAAATAATTGAAGACGGTAAATCCGGTTTTCATATTGACCCTATCAATGAGAAAGAAACCACGGGAAAAATTCTTTCGTTCTTAAAAAAATGTGAAAAAGATAATTCTTATTGGGGAAAGATTTCCGAGAGAGCGATTAAACGTGTTGATACAGCGTATAACTGGGAGCTATATGCAAATAAGCTGTTATCATTAGCAAAGATTTATGGTTTTTGGAAATACACAACCAATATTGAAATGGAAGAAATGAATGCTTACTTAGATGTGCTTTATCATTTGCTATATAAGCCGGGAGCAAATAAGATTTTAGAAAATCATATGAATAGGTAAGTATTATTTTTCATACATAATAACCTTCAAGGTTTTTCATATTTAAAACGAAATTATATAAAAGTGACTATTAATAATTGGATTATGTAGAAGTGATTAACCTTGAAGGTTTAAACAAAATTATATCTTTATCTCAACTCCCATAACATCGGCAATTATTAAAAA
>CAZRMA010000666.1:0-2079 GCA_964600655.1 uncultured Ignavibacteriaceae bacterium | reverse complement strand
TGAGGCTTAAACTAATTTTTAAAATTCTAAGTTATTTAGAATATAATTGGCACTACTGATTGGCCATATTTTTTCTATGTATTTATCAAAACTCAACGATTCATTTGATAAATATTTTGATTTTATGAGGCAATCTTTACTAATAAACCATAACCAGTTATTATAACTTATACATCTAAAAGATGTAGTTCCTTTTTCATCCCTACGGTCTATTTCTTAATAGCGCGTTAATCGATAGCTTTTAATTAATCAATAAAACTGAAGGTTGAATTACAGCAATTGTGTAAAAAAGTTTATTGGTGATATGAGAAAATAAGTGAAAATGTTTATTGCGATAAGTTCTTCTTTAACGTTGTTTCTCTCGATGGACATTAAACCTTTTCCCTAAGAATATAATTAATTTCATTTTCAATTTCATAAAAGGATCAACAATGAAAACACGAATAGCTCTTGGATTTATTGCCATGATGTGTATTTTGGTCATACCGGCAAATGCAGGTGGAAAAGACCAACTTCAAAAATACTTCAATGATGCTGCAACTAAGGTTAAAGCTACCGAGAACGCATCTGAGAAGCGTACAATTCTAAACGAATCATTTCAGAAAATGTCCAAGGCTTTGGACGGGGTTCAAAACTCTGGGTTAATTTCGAAAGAAGATATTATTACCATTGATCAGTTCAAATCTACATTGTTGCAGAAACAAGATGAACTTAATGGCAATAACGGCTACGAGCGAGTATCAGACAAGCAGCTAAATGCGTTTTCTGATTACGTAGTGCAGGATATGGAACAAGCTGATAAGGTAATAACCATTAGTCTTGTCACACTGATCTTGATCGCTATCCTAGTTGTGCTTTTGGTAAAATAATATTCCCACAAGAAAAAAATTTCGACGTTAATATGCGAAATTTCAACAGTCAACCAGCTAAGGTCGTCCCTTACTGGATTCTAATTGAGAGCGTTATTTATATAACGCTCATTCTATTATTATCCTCGTGCAGCACTGAACTCCCAATACAACGCATTAAACAACAAGCAAATGATAGTACGCTCGCAACACATTATTCAATCATATGTATAATTCATGGTGACGGCGATTATCTATACCACGATACCAGCGGTAAAGAACATGAAGCTGACACTGAGGCTCTGGCAAAAGTAATAAACGTAGCTCAGCAAAATCCACAAGCAGAGGTTTTCATCTTTCATCAAAAACCAAGACGGCACTTCTTATTCTTTTTCCCTCTGCGAGATGGGGAATTTTATTATTACCGGAACGGACAACTCATTGCTAATGAATCATACTGGCGGGACCAGGAAAATTCCAGCTCCGATCCGGAAGTAGATTTGTATCGGCGCTTTCGTTTAAACAATCATTTTAACACAGCGCATTTATTACTTTATTTTGGTCATGAAATACCTGAGTTCGGAGGCTTGGGCTATGATGCATCTTATCCGGATCGGCCATTCACGGTCAATATCCTTGCAAACAAGTTGAAAGATTTCACACTTGATTCTACAAAGTTCGATCTTTTAATACTATCCACCTGTTATGGCGGGACACCTTACACAATTGGTACACTTGGGTTGTTTTCTAAAACAATCATCGCTTCTCCAGATAATCTTCATTTGTCTTACTTCGATCTCCATCCGCTGGAGAGATTGGACTTGAGCTTAGGCGATGGTGATGATATACCTTCTTTTGCAAAAAATTTTGCTCAGCACGCATTTGACAAGCTGACTGTTGGCTTACAAACAGCAGTTAGTATTGCAGTGTATGATGTAAAACGTATACAGAGATTCATTCACTCAGTTAACAGAATTTATGATTTTACGCTAAACGCTTTAAAGGGAAAGACGGAGAGTTCCTTGTCATCTGTTGAACACTGCGATTGCGCAGACATTCCAGAGTATTCATTGCCAACGATAAACGAGGGTGTAGATATATTGTATCGACCGCCAGCTTTTGGACGTTTAAAACACAAACAAACCCATTCAGGTTGGGAATGCTGGGATGCTATAGGATCACAACCTAATAGTTCTCAAATAACTGAACCAGTTCTTAAGTGAAGTAAAAA
>CAZRMA010000665.1:0-2083 GCA_964600655.1 uncultured Ignavibacteriaceae bacterium | reverse complement strand
TATGAAAAAGGACATCCATTGGTTTATCTTATCGAAATATCTGATAATATTAATAATGGCTCCTATTATTAATAGCACTGTTAACAGAGATAAAATATAAGCCTGCTTTTCAAAGAATAAAAATGCACCTGCCATTGAAAGCAAAATTATTATTACCAATCTTAGTATAATTGAAATATAGAAGTGCTTATATCCCATACCTCTTAAGTTTTTTATATATGGTTTGCCTCGTTATTCCAAGATTTTTTGCTACGGCACTCATATTGCCTTTTTCCTTATGGATGGAGGCGAGAATCATCTCTTTTTCCATTTCTTCGATGGTCTTGTTTTGAAGCTCTTTTTGTGTATTTATTTTGGCATCAGTTAATAGAAAGCTATCTTCATTTAAAACTTTATCGTCAGCTAAAATTACTGCCTTCTCCATTGTGTGTTGCAGTTCTCTTACATTTCCGGGCCATTTGTATTTTAGAAGCTTTTCAATTGCGTTTTGATTAATTTTCAATCCCTGCTTTTCATATTTGTTCGCGTATTTAAACAGAAAAAACTCAGCTAACAGTGCAATATCATTCCCACGATTTCTTAATGGAGGTAGTTCAATGATAATGGTGTTGATTCTATAAAGCAAATCTTCGCGGAAAAGACCATCAGCAATCATTGCATTTATATCTTTATTGGTGGCCGATATCAATCGGATATCAATCGGAATATGAGTGTTACTTCCTAACTTAATAATGGTCCTGTTTTGTAAGGTAGTAAGCATTTTTGCCTGGAGAGATAAGGATAGGTTTCCAATTTCGTCCAAAAAAAGTGTGCCCTTATCAGCGGCTTCAAATTTGCCAATCCTGTCTTCTTTTGCATCGGTAAAAGAGCCTTTTATATGACCAAAAAGTTCACTTTCAAATAGAGTTTCGCTTACGGAACCCATATCAACACCAAGCATAATTTCCTGATCCCTTTTGGAATAGCGATGTATTTCACGAGCAATCAGCTCTTTTCCTGTACCATTTTCTCCGGTGATAAGAATATTGGCATCGGTAATGGCTACTTTCTTTACCATTTCCATCACCTGCATCATTGCATCTGATTGTCCGATAAGGATTTGCGTCGATGGTTTAAGTTCTTGTTTTAAGGTATGTGCAGTTTTTAACAAGGAAGCATTTTCAATTTTGCTTTTTCTAAGTTTTAAAGAAGCATGGATGGTGCTTATTAGTTTATTGTTGTTCCATGGTTTTAAAATAAAATCGAAGGCGCCTTCCTTAACTGCTCTAACTGCTAATTCGATATCGCCATAGGCAGTAATCAAAATGACACTAATTGACGAATCATATTTCTGGATCTGGTTCAACCAATAAATTCCCTCATTGCCATTGTTAATGCCCGCCGTAAAATTCATATCAAGCAATACAACATCAATGGTATGTTGTTGGATGGTAGAAATTAAATTGTTCGGATTTTTGAGCGTGAAGATCTGGTCAAATTCCGATTGCAGCAACATCTCAAGTGCTGTTAGAACACTTTTATTATCGTCCAGAATAAGAACCTTACTTTTCATTTAATGTACGTTAGCACGATAAACAAGGTCTTATCTATCTGATTAAACACGTTGTTTACGGTATTAGTAAAGATATGTAAATTAAATGAACATTGACTGTAAGATATATTTACACATATTTTCGATTTTCCGATAACATAGAATGTATATATAATATATTCTGTTATATAACTTTAATGGCAAGAGCCTTGATCAGTGTTAAATATTGATTCCAAAGTTCGCGAGATTTGTATTGTTACAGGAATTGTACCCTTTTTATATGACAGAGATCATTGCTAATCCAATGTCTCTTTTCTATTTCAATAGAACAATTACAAATCTTCAGATCTGCCATCCAAAAGCCTCATACCTGTCTCAATCCATCTTCTCTGATCTTTCCAAAATATGTTAATTATATAGACAGGTACTGTAACAAATAATTACACTTGTTTTTGATTTAAAATGCAAGCATGTCTCTATCTATCACTCACTCAGGTAATTAATATTTATGGCATAAGCCTTGCTCTTCCATATTAAATTGAAAAGGGAAAT
>CAZRMA010000664.1:0-2085 GCA_964600655.1 uncultured Ignavibacteriaceae bacterium | reverse complement strand
TAAAAAGCAGATTGGGACAGGGTGCATTCAGGATTTTAGTAACCGGTGCTTATGGGAGAAGATGTTCAATAACTGGAGAAAAAGCTTTGCCGGTTTTGGAAGCCGCGCATATTAAATCATTTAAAGAAAAAGGTCCTAATATAGTAAACAATGGAATTTTACTTCGCTCGGATTTGCATAAATTATTTGACAGAGGTTATATAACAATAACAACAGATTATAAAGTTGAAGTTAGCAAAAGAATTAAAGAGGAATTCAATAACGGTAAACATTATTATGCTTTTCATGGAAATAATTTATTAGCATTACCGAACTTAAATGAAGAAAAGCCAAGCCTAGATTTTATTAAATGGCATAATGAGAATGTTTTTCGAGAAAAATAATAAACAAAATCATATAAGTATTTACCATGAAAATTTATAAAGACAAAAAACCATTAGATAAACTTTATGCAAGAAGAAATCGGTTTGAATTGCAGCCGGATTTTCAAAGAAGCAAGGTGTGGAGCCTAGACAAAGAAAGAAAATTGTTGGATACTATCTATAAAGGGTGGGATATACCAAAAGTATATTTAAATGTTATTGATGATGAAAACTACGAAGTAATCGATGGTCAACAACGATTAAGTGCAATTTTTAAATTTTATGATAATTCATTAACATTACCAATCTACACCAATGAGATTGCCGGATTAAAGTATTATCAGTTGGAAGACAAGGTAAAGGATAAATTTGATGATTATGAGATCGATTTTGTTTTGATAAATGATGCGCTTGAAGAAGAGATTCGAGAGCTATTTCTAAGACTTCAATTAAGTGTCCCTACAAACACTGCAGAAAGATTAAACGCAATTCCAGGCAAAATGACCAAATTTGTTAAAAAATTAATGAATAATAGATTCTTTAAAGAAAAAATCATTTTGAAAAATAACAGGCTATCTCATTTTGCAGTAGCCGCTCAAGTGGCATTATTAAATAACGATGGAATTAGAACTATTAAGTATAAAGATCTAAATGATTTTTTTGACAATAATAAAAACTTCAATGAAAACTCAAAAATGGCAAAGTCGATTAGGAAATTATTAGCGGAAGCCGATAAAATATTTCCGTTGAAAACTCATGCTTTTAGAAACAGAGCATTAATTATTAGTTTTTTTGTATTATTAAAGACACTATTAGATAATGGGTTAAAGTTGAAGGAACAAAACAGGCAGACTTTGAGAACATTTTATTTAGACTTTTATTCAAAACTACAAAATGAAATAGAAAAAGGCGCAAACGCTTCCGATGCAGAGCTTATTATTTTTCAATCAAAAGTAAATCAAGATGCGGACAGTAAAGATTCAATTCAAATTAGACAAAACATTATTGCCAGAAGATTGGTAGTATTTGATGAGTACTATAAAGATTTTTTGAAAATAAAGGAATTTGATGAAGAATATTCTAAACTAAAAGTATTAAAAGATACTAAATCCTTAACGGATGATTGTTTGGAGAAAATAGCAAGTGTAAATAAAGAATATTCACTAAAAAATGGAGGAGATTTATTTAAACTTACAAATGAATTCTTGAGTAGTTTACCTAAAATAGGAAATGTAATTCAAAATAAAACAGATTACAAAAATTTTATTGATGGTTTATATAAAACAATATATGAAGGATCTGGAAGTTTAAGTAGGATTCCTAAAAATCTTATTAAGGATGATTCCTTATGGATGGAAATTAAACATTTGCGAACTGACTTATTTCATGATATAGAGCATGGAGATATAGCAAACATAAAAAAGAAACAGAAAGTTATCTCAAATATTTATTTAAAATATTGTCAAAAAAAGTCATTAAGTTCTTTAAAGATAAATGATCTTAACATTATACAATCAAAATTGTTATTGGAATTAAACAATAACCTTCAAATTTTATTATTAGATATATAGAGTGAAATCCTTTTTCCCTAAACCCCAATTCAAAACAGACGACATAATTTCGTATGCAGAATTAGTTGCTGCGGAAAATGCTAACATTCAAAAAGGAATGAATTTTCAAATAAAATCAGAGTATTCAATTTTTCTTATGTCTGTGCGTAAGA
>CAZRMA010000663.1:0-2089 GCA_964600655.1 uncultured Ignavibacteriaceae bacterium | reverse complement strand
AAGCATATCAAGGTACCCGACAGGCTCAATTACATTTATGTTTGAATTTACATCAATATTATTTTGCGAAATTATTTTTTTTGTTCTGGGGTGAAGCGGAAGAATAATTTTCTTTTTTATTTCTTTGAATGCATCAAGGATGTTATTAAGGTTTTTTAAATCGTCGGTATTTTCTGCACGATGAATTGTTGCAAGAAAAAACTCCTCTTCACCTAAATTTAATTCTTCAAGAATACCTGCTTTTTTCTCAGCAATGTTTAAATTTTGATTATATGCTTCCAGCATAATATCGCCGGTAAAGAAAACACCCTTTGTTATATTTTCATCTTTTAAGTTTTTGATTGCGTTATCAGTAGGGCACAATAAAAAATCAGAACAATGATCAGTAAGAATTCGATTTATTTCTTCGGGCATCAATTTATTAAAGCTCCGAAGCCCGGCTTCAACATGAGCAACTTTTATATGCAGTTTTGAAGCCGCAAGTGAGCCGGCAATAGTTGAGTTAGTATCACCGAAAACAATCACAATATCGGGGTTTCTTTCTAATAAAACTTTTTCGATACCTTCAAGCATTAAAGCTGTCTGCCTGCCGTGTGAATGAGAACCTATCCCTAAATTTATTTCCGGTTTTGGAATTTCCAAATCTCTAAAAAGCAAATCTGACATTTTCTCATCGTAATGCTGCCCGGTGTGAATTAATATTTCATCAAAATTTTCTTTGAGCTTTTTCCCAAGCGGTCCGTACTTAATAAACTGCGGCCTTGCACCAACTATCGAGACTATTTTCATTTAAATTTTAATAATGTAGGTTATTAATTGTAGAGACGCTCCGGCGGAGCGTCTTAATTCAAAAATCATTATTGAATCATTAAATTAATTACTGGGGTTAACTGAAACGTACTCAAGGGAGTTTCAACTATGTATTTACCGTACTCAAATTTCTTTAACTATGCCGTTTTCCAATCTATATTTTTTCCCAGACTTTTCACAGAGCGCTTCATGACTTTCATTGAACTGCAATTTTACACCTGCTTCCGAGTACCATCCGATTACCTTTGCAGGGTTTCCGACAACCAAAGCAAAATCGGGAATATCTTTGGTAACCACTGCCCCGGCACCCACCATTGCAAAACGTCCTATTGTATGCCCGCACACGATAGTGCAATTAGCTCCCAGCGAGGCTCCTTCTTTAACCAAAGTATTTATATAATATTTTGCTCCTACCTGCGGATATTTAGAACGCGGATTTAGAATATTAGTGAACACCATTGAAGGCCCGCAAAAAACATAGTCCTCTAAAGTAACACCTTCATAAACTGAAACATTATTTTGAATCTTGACAAAATTGCCAATTGAAACATTATTTCCAATATTTACATTCTGGCCAATTACACAGCTCTTCCCGATTTTAGCGCCTGATTGAAGATGTGAAAAATGCCATACCTTTGAACCTTCGCCAATAACAACATTTTCATCAACAACTGCATGTTCGTTTACATAAAAATTATTTTTGTTCATAAAAATTAAATTTGTGTGAATTAGGAATTCTCTTTTGCTTTTATTTTTCGTTTTGTTTTAGTGGAATCATCATGTGAATATGCATAATAATATTTATAATATGAACCGTAACCGTATCTGTAAGTAAAATTATTAAGCACGGTCCCGATAAAAGTATTGTTATTACTTCTAAGCATATCAACGGATTTTTGCATTAATTCGGTTTCAGTTGATTCTGAGTTAACCACAAGTATTGATGCGTCTACCCTTCGTGTAAGAATTTCCGAATCTGTAACAGCAACAACAGGAGGAGTGTCTAAAATAATTATATCATACATATCCCTCATCTCTAATAAAAACTTTTTCATCTCTTTAGAGTCAAGCATCTCGGATGGATTTGGAGGAATAGTTCCGGAGGTGATGTAATGAAGATTTGGAATTTTGGTTGACTTGATAATATCCTTTAACGTAGCATGCCCAAAGAAATAATCTATTAAGTCTGGAATTTTTTTTGCTTCAAAAACTATATGTACCCTTGGCTTTCTCAAATCGTTGTCAACTATTAATGTTTTTTAATTTGATCGGGAGAAGC
>CAZRMA010000662.1:0-2094 GCA_964600655.1 uncultured Ignavibacteriaceae bacterium | reverse complement strand
GTAGGCTCTAAAAAATTTACTGAAAATGTAATCCTTGGTGAAATGATAACTCAGTTGATTCAACAAAAAAATATCAAAGCTGAGCACTTAAAAGAAATCGGCGGGACTCGAGTTTTGTGGAATGCATTGTTAAATGGCGATATTGATATTTATCCTGAATACACCGGAACAATTAAAGAAGAAATTTTAGCTGGAAAGAATATTAATAATGACGAACAATTAAAAATATATTTAGACTCTATTGGAATTGAGATGAGTAAACCTCTTGGCTTCAATAACACCTATGCAATTGGAATGAAAAAGGAAAAAGCTGAAAATCTTGGTATTGAAAAAGTATCTGATTTAAAGAAATATCCTGAATTAAAATTCGGATTCAGCAATGAATTTATGGATAGAAAAGACGGCTGGCCAGGACTTCAAAAAAAATACAATTTTCCCCAAAAAGATGTTACGGGAATTGATCATGATCTTGCATACCGTGGATTGGAAAATGGTTCGATTGATGTAATTGAATTTTATTCTACCGATGCTGAAATAAAGTATTATAATCTAAAACCGCTTGAAGATGATTTGAAATTTTTTAATGAGTATTATGCGGTAATTCTTTACAGGAAAGGATTAATAAAAAATAATAAACAGGCTGTTGATGCATTTCTGCGGTTGCAAGGAAATATTCCTGAATCAACGATGGTCAGGCTAAACGGTGAAGTAAAAATTGAAGGGAAATCCGAAAGTGAGGTCGCCTCAAATTTTATAAATAAAAAATTCAATTATAAAACTACATTTGAAAAGGAAACTTTTTTAAGCAGACTTCTATTTAACACAAAGGAACATTTGTTCCTTGTTTTGATTTCTTTAAGTGCTGCAATATTATTTTCGATCCCGCTTGGTATTTTTGCTTATAAAAATAAAAAAGCAAGTAGTATTATTTTGGGAACAGTTGGAGTTATTCAAACAATACCGTCACTGGCACTTTTAGTTTTTATGATTCCTTTGCTTGGCATTGGTTCCTGGCCGGCAATTGTAGCTTTGTTTTTATATAGTCTTCTGCCCATTGTCAGAAATACTTATTCAGGATTAGAAAACATTCCGATTCAAATAAAAGAATCAGCAGAAGTTTTAGGAATGAATTCTTTTGCCAAATTAAAACTTATCGAATTACCGCTTGCTTCCCGTTCTATTTTAGCCGGGATAAAAACATCAGCGGTTATAAATGTTGGAACTGCTACACTTGGTGCATTAATTGGTGCCGGAGGTTATGGCCAGCCGATTTTAACCGGAATCCGGCTTGATAATATTAATTTAATTTTAGAAGGGGCTATTCCTGCCGCAGTATTAGCATTGCTAGTGCAATGGTTTTTTGATTTACTGGAGAAACTGATAGTTCCGAGAGGTTTAATGCTAAAATAAGCAATCTACCATAGATTTATCCTAATAAATTTCAATAATTTATATAACACTTTATCACAAATATTAACCATTCAAAATAATCTTTTAAATCTTTCAACATTTCTCTATAAATTTCGAAACACAATTTTTAAAGGAAGAAGTTTTAATGAATAGGTATATTTTTACTATTATAATATTATTAGCCGTTTCTTTTTCAAGTTTTGCTCAATCAGCGGGACTTAGTTTTACCCTAGCTTTTCCACAGGGAGAATTCAAAGATAATTTAAAGCGAACCGGAATTGGAATTAGCGGCGATTTTTTATTTTGGAATCCTACACCAGTTCTTCCTTTCACTGCTGGAATTAATATTGGTTATTTGAACTACGGCAGCGAAAGCAGAAGAGAACCATTCAGCTTAACTATTCCTGATGTTACAGTTGATGTAGATAGGACTAATAACCTAGTCAACTTTCATGCGTTGTTTCAGATAGCTCCTCCGTCTGGAATTGTAAGGCCATATGTTGAAGCTTTATTTGGTGGATCATATTTTTATACAGAAACTTCAATCAAAAGTCAGGGAAATGAAGATGTAGCTTCTAATACAAATTTTGATTACTGGGCATGGAGTTATGGCGGCGGCGGCGGATTTCTAATTCAAATTGTTTCCGATCCCTCAAATGAAGTAGCTTCGGTCTTTATTGATCT
>CAZRMA010000661.1:0-2105 GCA_964600655.1 uncultured Ignavibacteriaceae bacterium | reverse complement strand
CAAATGATAAAATACTTTTGAGAGTAGTAAATGGTGATACCGCAAAAGGCCCTTCGCTGGGTATTACCGATCTTAGATTTAATTATTTAAATGCAAAACAACAGCCGACAGCGGCACTAGATAGTATAAAATATATTAAAGCTGAAATATGGGTCCAATCTCCTGAGCCGGTAAACGACAAATATATTTTTACCTATTGGGAAATGACAATAAATCCAAGGAATTTATGATATGGGCAAAGCATCAATTATTTTAGCCATAGGCGTTTCAGTCTTAATTAGTTTTCTAGTTATGGACTTGAATGCCAATAATAACGAAGGAATTCAATCAACGATAAGTTTTTATGATAATACAGAAGCCCGGTTGATTGCTAATTCAGGAGTTGAAATCTATCTTGAAAAACTTAGAAGAGATAAAACTCTGCATGGATATTTCCCTCGAAATCAATTAGCCAATGGAACGTATAATATTAATATTTATGGTCCAGATAGTTTAACTAAAATAGAATCTGTTGCAACTTTTGATGGAATAACTCATACTGCAAAAGTGACAGCAAAGAGAAGTCAAATTAAAATGCCGAATATAAATGCTGCATTATATGTAACATCTGATAATGTTGACTTAAACTTAAATGGCAATATGTCTATAAGCGGCAACGATACAAATATTGACGGTTCTCCGGGAACTGAAGCTCCCTTACCGGGTGTTGCAGTTGATACACCTGCAGACAGCGCTGATTTCATAAATAATGTAAAGCCTAAAATGTACGGAAGTATAGATGGGGTTGGGGGAAATCCAAGTGTTCATTCTGTTAGTGATACTAGAGATTGGACTCAACTAGCTAAAGATTTTATCTTTGCAGCAGACATTAATTTAGCTTCCGGCACTTATGGTAATGGAACAGCATTGGGGACATGGGATTCCCCTAAAATTACGGTAGCTAACGGGGATGTTCATTTATCATCAAATGCAAGCGGATATGGGATTTTAATTGTTAATGGTGATTTAACTATGAGTGGTAATTTTACTTTTTATGGAATTGTAATTGCTTACGGTGAATCTAAACTTGTAACGCAAACGGTTGGAAACGCCGGTATCTATGGTGGTGCCGTATTCGTCGGAAAAAGTGTTGACATCCAAGCAACAGGTAATGCAAAATTCTATTATAGTTCCCAGGCATTAAAAAATGCACAAACCAAATTAAAGTCTTCCAGGTTTGATATTGAAGACTGGTGGGAATAATTCAATTAGTTATGTGAATTAAAAATTTTCAGAAAAACTTAACTCATAAACCCAATTTCTTAAAGAAATTGGGTTTATTGTTTTTAAAGGTTCATTTAGAATTGGTTTAAGTATTCCGAAATCTATCTCATTCTTTCCAATATATTACCTCATTTATAAATATTAATTACTTATTTTTGTAATTAATAATCACTTTACTTGAATATAAATACACAATCATTATTTTCTTAATACGAATCAACTTAGGAGAAAATATATTATGAATGATTTTTTATCTGCTGTTTATTTTGGAAATACAATAACTACTTACATAACTGCTATCGCAGTATTTATAATAGTGGTAGTAGTGATTCAAATCTTTAAAAAGATAGTCTTAAACAAACTGCAAAAGTGGTCCGAGAATACTAAAACAACCATAGACGATTTTATTGTTAGCGGTATTAAAAAAACTGCTATACCTTTACTTTATTTTGGAGCATTTATATTCGCTGTAAAAATATTAATTCTTCCGGCTAACATTCAAAGAATAATAGAAGTAGTTACAGTAATTGTTGTTACGTTTTTTGTTCTTCGTGCAATAACTGCACTTTTAGGTTACAGTCTTAATGAATATTTAAGGAGAAGGTCTGGAGAGGATAGTAATTTTGATAATAAAAGAAAACAAATTAAGGGAATACTCACTATTGTTAATGTGTTAATTTGGATAGTGGGCTTAGTATTTGCCTTGGATAATCTCGGGTTTAAAGTTGGTGCTGCTTTAACCGGATTAGGGATTGGTGGTGTTGCAATTGCTCTTGCTGCTCAAACAATCCTTGGGGATCTTTTCAGTTATTTTGTGATTTTCTTTGACAGGCCTTTTGAGA
>CAZRMA010000660.1:0-2126 GCA_964600655.1 uncultured Ignavibacteriaceae bacterium | reverse complement strand
TTGACGTCAGGATAAGCCCTGAGAATTTTTTTTCTCAAACTATTAATTCCGCAAACAAGATCATAAGTTGGTCTTGAGTAGATTAATGGTTCGAGCCTGTCGTGATAAATATCCTCAAAAATGCAAAGCTGCATAGATGTGAATTCCTTTCAATATTTAATTTTTTAATTTAATATTTTTTGAGGTAAGAATCTTGAGCAGAAAATGATTTCTTTAGGTAAAAGCCTTTACAATCGGATGTTGATATTGTCGAACTATTTTAATGGTATCGACAATTTTAAACCCAATTTTTCAAGAAATTAGGTTTATCCATAAAGCATTAGTGTAAATTTAAATAACTACACACGCTAATAATTCTTCACCAATTGCCCGCTAATTCTCAGCAATTCTGTTTCAGCATTTTTCGCTTCAAATTGTGCGGCCACCAATCTGCTTTTAGCGTTAATTAATTGTCTTTGTGTTTCTCTAAATTCCAGCGGAGTGGTGCTTCCTAATTTTAATCTTTCCAAACCTATTTCCACATTTTCTTCAGCTACTTTATAATTTTCTGATTCAAGTCTTACCAGCTTAATGCTGCTTTTATATTTTTCATACGCATTTGAAAGCTGGGCGTCAACATTATTTTGAACTTGGCTTAAATTAAGTTCATTTATCTGCTTGGATATTTCTGCATTCTGAATCGCGGTTTTTGTACTCAACCCATTAAAAAGATTTATTGATGCAGTTGCTCCATAATAATAACCAAAACTTTTACTGCTTTGTACAAATCCAGCTTCTGATGTTGATTTGGAAAAATCGTAACCAGCATTTAAGCTGATTTTAGGAAAGAGATTCCCGCGTGCTAAATTTAATTCTGAATCAGAAATATTTTTATTTTGCCTGGCAATAATTAAGTCGCTGTTGTGTTCATCCGTCAGAGGTTTTAAATCATCTATAGAAAGATTTTCGTTAATCTTAATGGTATCTGCAACATTATAATCAGTTGTTACCTTTTCTCCCATCAATTGATTCAATAATATTTTTGCTTGTTTCAATTTTAACTCTTCGGAGAGTAAGGACGATTTATCTTCATTTAAATCTACCTGTGCTTGAAGCAAATCGAATTTAGAAGCCGAACCAAGCTGCTTTTTATCCTGGGCAATCTTTAGTCGCTCTTCTGAAATTTTTATGCTTTGATTTAACACTTCCAAAACTTGTTGTTCTCGAACAATATCATAATAAGTTGAAATGATTTTCGAAATATTATTTTCTACTTCCGATTTTAAATTTACTTCTCCTATTTTCTTTAATTCTTTCAGACGGTCCAAGTTTGCAAACATTTTAAAACCATCGAAGATAGTCCAATTTAATCCGATACCGGCAGTATAGTTTGTAGAATTAGCTCCTGTTCTGTCAACAACAGTTCCATTTAAATAATTTTGTTTAGTATTGTTGGTTGTTTTAGTATATGCTCCATCCGCATCAAGAGAAGGTAAAAACCCAGCATTTCCCAAAGTAGAATTATTATCTGAAATGTCTTTTTCATTTTTAGCAATGTTAATTGAATAATTATTTACTAAAGCTGTTTTAATAGCATCATCAATTGTCAGCAGCTTTTGTGAAAAAATATTTGAAGATATAATTACAAATAAAATTAATGAAGGAAGGAAAATTTTTGTTTTGTAAGCCATATTTATGATTCAATAATTTAAAACACGATAAACAGAAAATTATAATAATCTCGATTAATTATATTAAAATTTATTTATCCGCCATTTGAATTTCTTCTTTCATCGGAATTCCCTGCTCAGTTACATTTGAAACAGTTGCTACTTTTCTTGAAAGATAAGTGTAGATGGCCGGGATAACCATTAATGTTAAAAAAGTTGAAAATATTAAACCGCCGATTACAGCAATTCCCATTGATACTCTGCTTTCGGAACCGGCACCCAAAGCAAGGGCAATAGGGAGAATTCCGAGTATAGTTGATAAGCTTGTCATTAAAATAGGTCGCAGCCTCGCGACTGCCGCATATTTAATCGCTTCAAGCCTGTCCATTCCCAAAGCTTTTCGTTGATTAGCAAATTCAACAATTAAAATTCCGTTTTTAGTTACAAGACCAATCAACATTATAATTCCAATCTCAC
>CAZRMA010000659.1:0-2131 GCA_964600655.1 uncultured Ignavibacteriaceae bacterium | reverse complement strand
GATGACATGTCAAACATGTTTACAGTTGGATACACTACGCAGGTTCATGAATATGATGGTTCGGCATCAGTTAATATTGGTTCAACCGGAGGAGGAAATAACTGGGACTTTACTGGATTATCAGAGAATCTTAATTATTATTTATTAAGTGTTGATAAGTCCGTTGCACCCAATCCAGAGGACTTTCCAAATTCCGATATTGTTATATACAATAGTGGTAATTATCAGGGAGAAGAAGCTGAGATTTGGTCTTATTATTCATTGAATGGTACTTTTGGTAACTTGGGTTCTGCTACAAAAATAAGCAGCCAACCTAATGATTTAGTCTCTATCAAAAACAATCCGGAGAGAACTGAAGCAAAATTCCCAATGACTTATAATACGTCATGGACTAGCTCATATAATCAATCTGTTTCGGTTAATGGAATGGGTGCATTTCAAACTCCTATTTCTCTAAATGTTAAAGTTGATGCCTATGGTACTATGCACTTGCCAAGCGGTGAAAGTTATGAAGCAATAAGATTAAAAGAAACAATGACGGTATCAACTGTATTGGGTGATTCAACAAGTGTTACCTATCTTTTCATATCCAAACAAGGCGCGCAAGTAAGCTTAAATGTTCCAACAGGTGTTGTTCCATCTGACAGTGGTTTTGTAAGTGTTGAAAGTTACAGCTGGAACGATTCGCTGGATAATAGGAATAATAGTTTTATCTCTGACGGATTTCTCGGAATATTAAGTCCTCGTACGAATGATATTGTAATTGCCGGGGAACCTGAAAGTATTAATTATAATAATCAATTGGGGAATGTAGATCTTTATTACAGCACAGATAGGGGTCGAAATTTTACTTTAATTGACAGTAATTATACCTCGATTGATAACAAATATAATTGGAATGTGCCGGAATCACTTCTCACAACAAAAGCAGTATTAAAAATTGTAGATGATAATGATACAGTTTCCTTCCTTCATAAGATATGTTACAGCGGTATATTTAAAATAAAACCCTGGCAGCTTTCGCGTATTGATACTGCTAATGGTAATTTTCAACTTTTCATTCCTAACAGAGATGGATGGGGTTTTGTAAATAATAAAAGTCCAAACGGACCAATGTGGCCTGAGGATTGGTGGAGTCAATTTGATTATTTATCAGGCAAAGATCCAAACACAGATCATATTTATTTTGGTTATCCCTTTTTAGCAACTGCTAGTAAAGCATTTCCTGACTGGCCGTTATTTACCGCTGTTTTTGGAATTAAACCTCCTTGTTATATTAGAAAAAATCCTCCCATTATTTATAATACTGCCGCAACTCTTGCATGGCATTTTATAAATCATGATTGGGAAGGATCCTGTGAAGGATTTGCAATCACCAGTCTTTTGGGATTTTACCATCACCAAAAGTTAACTGAATTTATTCCCGATTATAAAGATTATGATAGTCTTTCCACTGTTCCATTTTGTTATGATGCACAATATGCTATCAACTACTTCCATATACATCAATTTGGACGGAGCTTTCAAAAAGATAGGAAACAGCTAAAGAAGAAATCACCACGGCAGCTTTTAAGCGAATTAAAAGAAATGTTAAGCAAAAATAATGTTGATGGAAAATTGCTTGAATATTGGGAAAACGGTAAAATTAAATCTGCTGGACATATTGTTGTGCCTTATAAACTTGAAAGATTTGATGATAATTCTAATTTTAAAATTCTTTTATATAATCCTAACAAACCCAAAGAGAATAACGATTTTATTTATTTAGATTCAACTTCAAATACTTGGAGCGACAGTACTGGATTCAAATGGGGAACAGCGTCTTCCCACTGTTACCTTTCTTTTGAAAGCGGAGATTTTCTTGGCAAGCCCAAATTATTTTCTACAAATAATATATCCGAAACGTTGAAGAAAAATAATGCTGATAATCAAGGTGATCTTATACTCTATAATACTTCTAAAGCAGAAATAACAATTTCTTCCAGCAACGGAAATAAAATTGGATTTAAAGACAGCACTACTTTTAATGAAATTGAAAATGCAGATCCTATTATTCCCATTACAAGCAGATTTCATCCGCCAATCGGGTATGATTTACCGGCAGATAATTATTCAATCCAGATGGATAATT
>CAZRMA010000658.1:0-2132 GCA_964600655.1 uncultured Ignavibacteriaceae bacterium | reverse complement strand
TAAAGATATAAATGCAATGATTGCTGATGGTCTTTTCCGCGAAGATTTGCTTTATCGTATCAACACAATTACAATTGAACTACCTCCATTAAGAAATCGCGGAAATGATATTGCTCTATTAGCTGAGTTTTTTCTGTTTAAATACGCGAATAAATACGATAAGCAGGGACTTAAAATAAATCAAAACGCAATCGAAAAGCTCCTGAAATACAAATGGCCCGGAAATGTAAGAGAACTTCAACACACAATGGAAAAGGCCGTAATTTTAGCTGACAATAAAGTTTTAAATGAAGATAGCTTTCTATTAACTGATACCAAAATAAATCTACAAAAAGAGCTTCATAACAAAACCATCGAAGAAATGGAAAGAGAGATGATACTCGCCTCTATCCATAAGGAAAAAGGCAATATGAGTGCCGTAGCAAAAAATCTTGGAATAACGCGGCAAACCATATACAAAAAACTTAAGAGGTATGGGATATAAGCATTTCTATATTGCAATTATACTAAGATTGGTAATAATAATTTTGCTTTCAATGGCAGCTGCGTTATTATTCTTTGAAAAGCAGGCTTATATTTTATCTCTGTTAACATTTCTATTACTGATAGGAGCTATTATTAATATTATCAGATATTTCAATAAGATAAACCAATGGATGGCCTTTTTCATATTAGGGATTGAAAATGAAGACACTTCACTAAAAGTTCCAGCCAAATCAGGCAGTAATGCTATCGATGAAGTATATATTGGAATAGAAAGGTTAAATAATCTTTTCAAGCAATCAAAAATAGATATTAGCACCCAGGAACAATATTATCGCTCTGTCATTGATCAATCGGCTACGGGGCTTTTTTCAATCAATAAATATGGAAGAGTAATAAATATTAATCCAGCGGCGGAGAAGCTCACAAATTTACAGGAATATCATCATGTAAATGGACTAAAAATCATTGATCTTGTTTTACCGGATTTTATCCTGAATCCAGATCAGAACCCTTATCAACAATCAGCCATTTTTGAAAATCAATATGGACAAAAGCTATTATTCAAGCTTTCAGAAATTAATACTTCAAAAGAAATTATTAAGCTGGTTGCTGTTAGCGATATAACCAAAGAGCTTGATAATGGTAAAGTAGATGCATGGATTAAACTAGCGCGTACTTTGTCGCACGAGATTATGAATAATATAGCTCCCATCACCACATTATCTCAAGTTATTTCAAATTATTTTATCAGAAATAAGAAAGCCATTGATGTGGCAGATTTAGATTCTAAAACAATTAATAACACATTGAAAGGGCTTAAAGTTATTGAGGAGCGAAGCCTTGGTTTAATGCATTTTGTTGATAATTATCGAAAATTCACAAAGCTTCCTGCACCCAAACTGGTATCTGTTAATTTATCAAACCTGATTGATAACATCCTGGTGGCAGCTGGTACCTTTTCGAAGTTTAACACCATAAAACTGGAAAAATCGATCCCCGAAAACTTTATGGTTATTACTGATGAAAAACTTCTATCGCAAGTCATCATAAACCTATTGAAGAATGCATGCGAGGCCCTTACTTCTAATAATGCCGAACAGCCAAAGATAGTAATTGGGCTCAGGCAATCGAATAATACAACTAGAATTGAAATCACCAATAATGGTCCGCTTATACCTCCTGAAATAAGAGAGCAAATATTTATCCCGTTTTTCACAACAAAGGAGGACGGCTCTGGCGTTGGACTTAGCCTTAGCAAGCAAATCATGCTAAAAATGAATGGTGATGTTTTACTGAACTCAATAAAGGAAAAGTCAACTACTTTTACTATTATTTTAAATTAGAGAGCCTGCGTTTATTATATGTTTTTGAATTAATCCTAATTTATATCCGCTGTCATTACTAGTATTCATCAGAACAGCCGATGTTCTTGTTCTTATAAAAATTTAACCATACTGTGTAAGTAAATCACTGTTTGCTCTTTTTCTGTTGTTAAGTTCCCCCAGAGAATCACGGATTTACGTGCTAAATCTTGCCCACATTCAGGTTATTGTGTGCTATAGCCAAAAGAGTTTGAACCGAGACTCCATACGGACATTCTTTTTCGCAATAACCTTCACACTGCAGACATGTTTCAGGGTTAATGC
>CAZRMA010000657.1:0-2133 GCA_964600655.1 uncultured Ignavibacteriaceae bacterium | reverse complement strand
AAATGCAATTTATTTCATCCGAAGAAGCAGCAATGAAATCAGATGTATTTTTTGTTGTGGGTACAAGTGGAATTGTTTATCCTGCCGCAGGAATTATTTTTACGGCAAAGAAATCCGGGGCCTATATTGTTGAAATAAATATTGAAGAGACAGAAATAACAAGATATGCTGAAAAATCTTTCTTCGGCGAAGCCGGTAAAATCCTTCCCGAAATAGTTCAAAAAATAAAAGAAACCAAATAGTTTATTCCCATTTCTAAAATATTTTCTACTGATTGTTAACCTTTTATTTACTAATTTTGATAAAGTAATTATTAATAAAATTTCGGGGAATTTATGCCTACCAAAATAAAAAATAAAAGTATCGTTGATTCGGTTGACGATACGAAATACTCAATGCAAACTCATCTCATCTATGGAAAGAATGAATCAAAAAAGTGGGACTATTCTCATCATGTAACCGCACCACTTACTTCATCTGTTATTTTCAGATTGGATTCTGTTGAAAGAGGAGCTGAAGGCTTTAAAGATTTTGCTAATAGTAATGTGCTCGGCGAAAAATCTGTTCCTATTTATATTTACGACCGTCTTGGTGAACCAAATAAAGATTTGCTCGAAGAAAATCTTGCTTATGTTGAAAAAGGAGAAATGGCAGTTACCTTTGCCACGGGAATGGGAGCGATTGCCGGAATTCTTGGAGTTCTAACAAAAACCGGAGACGAAATAATCGCACATACAACTTTGTATGGATGCACATTTTCACTACTTCAAAATTGGTATCCACGCTATCAAATTAAATATACGCCGATTGATCTTACGGATGTTGAGAATTTAAAAAACAGTATTACAGATCAAACCAAAGTTGTTTATTTTGAATCGCCTTCAAATCCCAATCTGGACATAATTGATATAGGTTCAATCAGAAAAATTATTGATGAAGTAAATCAAAATAGAGCAGAGAATGAAAAAATTTATATTGTAGTTGATAATACTTTTGCAACTCCATATTGCCAGCGACCCATTGAGCTTGGTGCTGATTTTTCCGTCAACTCACTTACAAAAGGCATAGGCGGATTTGGAACGGATATGGGCGGAGTTGTAATTGGACCAGAAAAATTTCATGATCTTGTTCTTTTAATGAGAAAAGATTTTGGCGCAGCTTTAAATACAAAAGCCGCCTGGACAGTCTTGACTTATGGTCTTCCGACATTGCAATTGAGAGTGAGTCAGCAAATTAAAACTGCGATGAGAATAGCGGAATTTTTAAATAGTCATCCTAAAGTTGAGTTTGTAAATTATCCTGGTTTACCCAGTTATAAATTTTATGAATTAGCTAAAAAGCAGATGACCGATTTTAATGGCAATTTCGCCCCAGGCAGTTTAAATTATTTTGTGCTTAAAGGAAAAGACGGAATTGAGCAAAAAGAAAATGGAAGAAGATTAATGAATTATGCAGCTAAGAATGCTTACACAATGACACTTGCTGTTAGCCTTGGACACACAAGAACATTAATCGAGCATCCAGCTTCGATGACACACTCAATGGTTCCTCCAGAAAAGTTAATTGAATTTGGAATAAACCCTGGTGGAATTAGAATCGCTGCCGGATTAGAAAACGTTGATGATATTTTGATGGACCTTGATAAATGTTTAGAGATCATTTAATTATTGTTTAGTCCGACTCAATTATACACAAACCCGGTTTTTCAAAGAAACCGGGTTTTATAATTTTGCTTTTTTGAATAAATGAAATAATTTCTATGCCTCATAAAATCAATCAAGCTAATTACATTTCTTTAATTAAAACTCAATATAATTATGAAAAACCAAATCAAACATTTTAACGTCCCGCAAATTGAATCTGTTAGTGATATGCTGTTTAAATCAGCAGAAAGTTTTTCAAGCAAGCTCGCTCTTGAAGACCTAACCAACACCCCAATTTCAAAAGTTACATTTAATGAGCTGCTGCAAAATGTTTTAAAATTTGGAAACGCATTAACTAAACTGGGTTTAACAGAAAGAGCACATATTGCAGTGATAAGCGAGAACCGGGTGCAGTGGGGAATAGCATATTTAACATGTGCAGTTTTTAATTATGTGGTTGTCCCGATTGATAAAAATTTAAATGAAAATG
>CAZRMA010000656.1:0-2137 GCA_964600655.1 uncultured Ignavibacteriaceae bacterium | reverse complement strand
TCGCACCAAAATTTTATTTCTCCTTTGGTCGAATTGTTTCTCATTTGTTTTGCACGGTCTTTGAGATTTGGATTGAATGGTATTTCTCTGTAGTTGGTTATTAATCCGTTGGATTTTGGCATTGGCTTTAATATCGGCTGTTAAAAATCCCTCTGTCATCTTCCAGATGACATCTCCCTTTAGTAAAGGGAGACTAAAATCCACCATCTTTGATGGTGGATTTAACATATATATAATTCCTTACTTACCGCTTTTAATCCCTGCCCTAATATATTCCCTTCTCAATTGTGCAATTACATCCATAGAAATTCCTTTGGGACATTCGGCAGAACAGGCTTCAGTGTTTGTGCAGGCCCCGAATCCTTCAACTTCCATTTGATTCAGCATTGCCATAACTCTTCTTTCTCTTTCAGGCTTGCCTTGCGGAAGTCGAGCAAAGTGTGAAACTTTAGCACTTACAAACAACATCGCAGATGCATTTTTGCAAGCTGCAACACAAGCACCGCAGCCAATACATTGTGCGGCATCAAATGCAGATTCCTGATCATCTTTTGTAATGGGGATGGCATTAGCGTCTGGAGCGCCGCCGGTATTAACTGAAATAAAACCGCCTGCTGCAATTATTCTATCAAAAGCAGAACGGTCAACAATCAAATCTTTTATTACAGGAAATCCTTTTGCTCTGAATGGCTCGATTACAATTGTCTCTCCATCCGAAAATTTTCTCATGTGAAGCTGACAGGTTGCAATAGCAGCTTGAGGGCCGTGCGGCCTTCCGTTTATGAACAAGCTGCAGCTGCCGCATATACCTTCTCTACAGTCATGATCAAAGGCGATAGGCTCTTCACCTTTTTTAATCAAGCCTTCATTAACCACATCCATCATTTCTAAAAAAGACATTTCAGTTGAAATATCTTTTGCTTCGTAATTAACAAATTTTCCTTTGTCATCTTTATTTTTTTGACGCCAGACTTTTAGGTGTAAATTCATGTTTGTGCTCATTACTTGTAACTCCTTTGAGTAAGATGGACGTTTTCAAATGTTAATTCTTCTTTATTCATTTCAGGTTTTACATCATCGCCTTTATATTCCCAGGCGGCAGCAAAAGCGAAATTTTCATCGTCACGTTTTGCTTCGTTTTCATCAGTTTGACTTTCAATCCTGAAATGCCCGCCGCAAGATTCTCTTCGTTGAAGCGCATCCATTGCCATTAGTTCACCAAGTTCTAAAAAGTCAGCAACTCTTCCTGCTTTTTCAAGAGATTGATTTAGCTCTTCATTCGTTCCGGCAACTCTAACATTCTGCCAAAAGTCACCTCTAATTCTCTTTATTTCTTCAATCGCTTTGAGCAGTCCTTGTTCGTCTCTTGCCATACCTACATAATCCCACATCGTTAAACCAAGTTCTCTGTGAAATTCATCTACTGTTTTATTTCCTTTAATGGAAAGAAGTTTATTGATTTTGTTTGTTACTTCACCTTCTACTTTTTTGAATTCGGGATGATCTTCTTTTAAGCCATCAATTTTATGATTAGCAAGATACCCGCCGATTGTATAAGGAATAACAAAATAACCATCAGCCAATCCTTGCATCAATGCGCTGGCACCAAGCCTGTTTGCGCCGTGGTCCGAAAAGTTACATTCTCCTAATGCAAACAATCCAGGGACAGTAGTCATTAAATTATAATCAACCCAAAGCCCGCCCATTGTGTAATGAACCGCGGGATAAATTCTCATCGGAACTTTGTATGGGTCTTCATCTGTGATTTGTTTGTACATGTCAAAAAGATTTCCATATTTATCACGGATTGCATCCTCACCAAGTCTGTTAATTGCATCGGCGAAATCAAGATAAACAGCAACTCCGGTTGAACCAACGCCTTTACCGCTATCAACCATTTCTTTAGCATTTCTTGAAGCAACATCTCTTGGAACTAAATTACCGAATGAAGGATATTTTCTTTCAAGGAAGTAATCTCTTTCTGCTTCAGGAATTTCATTTGGTTTTCTTTTATCATCTTTATTTTTTGGAACCCAAACTCTTCCGTCATTTCTTAAGCTCTCGCTCATCAAAGTTAATTTTGATTGATAATGCCCTGTAACCGGGATGCAAGTTGGATGAATTTGTGTAAAGCATG
>CAZRMA010000655.1:0-2143 GCA_964600655.1 uncultured Ignavibacteriaceae bacterium | reverse complement strand
GTTCAAAAGCTGCTTGCAATTGAACGAATGAGACTAAGAATAGCCAGTGATCTGCACGATGATATTGGGGCAACGTTAACACATATTTCTGTTAATTCAGAAATAATCAAACACAATAACGATGTAAACAAAATAAAAGACTCCGCAAATAAAATTGGAAAGCTCAGTAGAGATGTAATTCAGACTATGGGTGATATTGTTTGGTCTATCGATTCTCGCAATGATTCCATTCAGGATCTAATAATTCGTATGACAGACCTTGCACATCAGCTTTTATTGCCTAAAGATATAGAATTTGATTTGGCGCATGAAGGATTAAGCTTATCAAAAAAAATTGATGTTGGTGTTCGAGAAAATTTATATCTGATTTATAAAGAAGCTTTAAATAATATAGTTAAATATTCCGGCGCAGATCGTGTTGAAGTAAAAGTGACTAATAGTAATAATTATTTTTCAATGATTATAAAAGATAATGGCAAAGGATTAGACGAAAATATGAAAGCTAATGGCAATGGGTTAAAAAACATAAAAATGAGAACTGAACGAATTAAGGGCAAAGTAGAGTTTAAAAACAACAATGGTTTTCAAATAGAAGTAAAAATAAAATCAATATAAGGGAATATTAATGATAAAGCTTGCAATTGTAGAAGATGACAATGAACTAAGAAAAACCCTTGAGGATTTTTTAAATCAACAGGATGAGTTTAACTGTATACTATCAAATGATTCCGCTGAAAATCTTTTATGGGATATGAAAAAATCTGAATTACCTGATATTATTTTAATGGACATACAGCTTCCTGGTATGTCGGGAATTGAAGCAATGAAATTAATAAAAGAAAAATACCCTGAGATTGAAATTCTTATGTTAACAGTTTATGCAGATTCGCAAAAAATATTTGATGCATTATGTTCAGGGGCTTCCGGATATTTATTAAAGAACGCACCCTTTGAAGAAATTATAAATTCGATAATTGAACTAAGCAACGGCGGCGCTCCAATGTCGCCCCAAATAGCCAGGAAAGTAATTAGTTATTTCAAACCTAAGAAGAAACAAAAAAAAGAATCTACTCTATCTGACAAGGAAAAAGAAGTTGTAATAGCTTTAGTTGACGGATTGAGTTACAAACAAATTGCCGTAAGATTATTTATCTCCGTAGAAACTGTTAACTCTCACATAAAAAATATTTATAAAAAATTGCATGTGCATTCAAAATCAGAGGTTATAAAAAAATCATTAAAGAATGAGATTTAATGATTAAACTTATGTCTATATAAAAATCGACGCATTAAACTGCTAAATTTACCATAATCATGGGATTGATAGGGAGAATTATGATGAGCATATTTACTTCCGAAATCAAGCGGGCATAAATACTCATAAGTTTTAATGGAGGAAACATGAAAACAAGATTGACCCACATATTAATCATTGGGATAATACTTCTGCTTGGTTTTATTCCACAATTCTCAGCTTTTGCCCAAGCAATAGCATACTACTCGGCTACGGTTAAAAATACAGATAATCAGCTAATAGAAAATGTAACGGTTAATGCAACAGGCGCCAATACCGTCTCAAGTGATGCAGAAGGAAAATTTATGGTAAGCTTTACAAGCCTGCTTCCTGACACATCAGGAGGGAATACAACTTATGCACGCTTGACTTTTTCACATCCGGATTATGACACCTTAAACAAAGTAATTTTTATTTCTGATGGCGACAGCATTCTTGGTGGAACTATAACGCTTAATGCAAAAACACCAAGTAAGTTAGTTACTGTTTCGGGAAAGGTGAAATATGAAAATGATCAGCCTGTTCAATATGGCGAAGTATTTTTTCTAAATGCTGATAATTCATTAAAAAATGTTTATACAACTACTGATGAACAAGGAAATTATACTGTTCAAATTGATACTGGAGCCTATTATATTAGATCAAAAGCATTATATCGACAAGGGACAGCGTGGGCTTATAGGTATTTATATTATGACAGTACTTCAAACCTTGCTGAAGCAAAAATATTAAATATTAATTCTGATGTTAATGATCTTAATTTTACGCACAAAGAATTACAGGTTGGTTCCATCTCGGGGAATGTTGTTGATGAGGCTACACTTCAACCACTTGATGGAGTAGCTGTAT
>CAZRMA010000654.1:0-2147 GCA_964600655.1 uncultured Ignavibacteriaceae bacterium | reverse complement strand
ATAGCTCTTTCTTCAATTGGAAGATATATAATTGTTTCACTAGACCTAGTAAAATAGTAGTGTAAAGAATTTTGTGTAAATGGTTAAACAAAGATTAGAGGATAAGTGCTGCGGAGCGTAGCGGAGCAGCACTTATCCTCTGCACTCGAAAGCGGTATTGCTTTTGGGAAAATAAATAATATGTTTAACTTAAATCCAAAAGGAGTTTACACATCATGGAACTCACCGATGAAATGATCGAGCAGTTAAAAGCCGATCTAGCCAAAGCCAAAAATTACAATGATTTAATGGGTAAGGATGGAGCTATTAAAAAGCTAATGGCAAAATCCTTAGAACAGATGCTGGAAGCTGAGCTAACCGAACAACTCGGCTATGAAAAATATTCCCCAGCCGGAAAGAATAACGGCAATAGCAGAAATGGAAAAACCCGTAAGACTCTGAAGAACGATAATGGAGAAATCGAGATTACCGTTCCACGAGACCGTAATGGAGAATTTGATCCAATCATTGTCAAGAAGTATGAAAGAACCATAGGCCCTATTGAGGATAAGATAATCTCTATGTACGCAAAAGGAATGACTACCAGAGATATACAATCACATGTTCAAGAGATGTATGGCTTAGATGTTTCAGCCACCTTGATTTCCAATATTACTGATAAGATAGTTCACATTGCAACAGAGTGGCAGAATCGTCCTCTTGAAGGGATTTATCCAATAGTTTTCTTTGATGCTATCCATTACAAAGTAAGAGACGAATCAACAAAGAAAGTGGCCTCAAAGGCTGCCTATACGTGTCTGGGAGTAGAACTTAGCGGCAGAAAAGATCTACTTGGCCTTTGGGTTGGAGAGGCTGAAGGAGCAAACTTCTGGCTAAGCGTTTTAACTGAACTTAACAACCGTGGAGTAAAGGATATCCTTATTGCCTGCATAGATGGACTGAAAGGTTTTCCTGATGCCATACAGACTGTCTTTCCAAAGACAGAAATCCAGCTATGTGTTATTCATCAAATCCGCAGCACCCTCAAATACATTGCTTCTAAAGATCAGAAAGAATTTATGAAGCAATTAAAAACTGTTTACACAGCACCAACAGAAGAAGCTGCTTTAGAGAATTTAAATTTACTTGAAGATAACTGGTCTAAAAAATATTCATTGGCTCTAAAATCCTGGAGAGGTAACTGGAATAATCTGGCAACCTTTTTCAAGTACCCTGAAGAAATCAGAACTATAATTTACACAACCAATGCTGTTGAAGCGGTACACCGCCAGTTCAGAAAAGTAACCAAGGCAAGATCATTGTTCCCGAATGATGATGCACTCAAAAAAATGCTGTATCTTGCTTACAGAGATTTATCTAAAAAATGGACTATGCCGATTAGAAACTGGGCTATTGTTCTTTCCAATTTTTCTATTAACTTTGAGGAAAGACTGGAGCCTTTCCTCTAATGAATAATGCCATTTACACAAATTATTTTACAGTCTCTTTTAATATTTATCATGGTGTGTTTTGCACTTTAATCAAATTATTTAATTCCAGCATTACAACATCAAGATTTTTAACTGATATAAATAACTTTTCCAGAGTTTCTTTTGAGCCGGAGTTTATATTCAAGCCTTTTAATTTTTTAATAATATCCTTAATGTTGGAAACAGGCTTACAAAGCTTATGAGAAATCATATCATTAAGCTGTTCCAATTCTTTATTCCTTTGAATCAAGTTTGATGTTATCATGTCACGTTCAAACTCAGCTACCTTCCGTTTTGTAATATCTATAAAACTTGCCCTAATTAAATTTCCTTTGGAGTTGTTCAACTTTGCAAATCTTACTTCGCAATAAATAGTATCTCCTTTCGCATCTATACAGGTGCATTCCAAATGATTATCACCACTATCAATTGTACCTGCTATTTCCCTCCATGATTTTTTTTCTTCATTATTACCAATATGAGGTAATAAATATCTATCCAATACTTGTAAAGCCCTTCTAATACGGTAATCTTTAGTTTGTCCAATAGCAACACGCTTTCCAATATAATCTAAAGCATTTTGTTGTGATTTCTCGGGATCCTTTAACACTTGTATTTCGGCAGCAACATCAATAACTGGAATTAATTCTTTTTGAATATCCTCATTATCGGAAATTG
>CAZRMA010000653.1:0-2148 GCA_964600655.1 uncultured Ignavibacteriaceae bacterium | reverse complement strand
GCCTCCGTAAGCTTCAATCACATCCGGGTAATCTTCCGGATAAGGCGAACCTTGACTTGTAATTCCATACCCAAAAGTTAATCCTGAAAAGATTGTTGAATCTGCTCCTGAAACCGAATAAATATTTGAGTCATCAGTTATATATTTTGCTTTCAAATAATTTCTTAAAAATTGTGTATCCCCAGCATTTGCTGAAGATGCACCTTCAAGATCCCAAGCAATTTCAGAACCGGAGACAAATAATTTACCACCATTCTCAAGATATTGCGCCACTAAACTTTGTTCGGTTAGTGAGAATGTCTCATCTGCAGTTGATTCATCACCTAAAATCCAGATTACTAATTCATAATCATTCAGACTAATATCTCTATTAATTACTTCATCGTTTGAACAGCTTTCAAAGCTCAAATTAAAAGATGCCCCGTATTCAACTATAAAATCATGAGAAGGCTTTTGCCAGCTTCCGGTTCCGCCGTAACGATCAAAACCATCAACAATTAATATTTTTTCGTTATCATTCAACAACCTTACGCCATAAACATCTGATTGTTCACTTTCATTGATCAAATCGGCGGAGTCAACAGCAGTTAGCCTTAAATAGAGAGGTTTGTTTTGACTGAAATAATAATTGTAGCTATCGAATAAATTTGTTAAAACATTTTCTTTATCACGTAGATTGTAATTTTCGCCGTCAAGACTATAATATAATCTGTAACCTTTTAAATCTAATTCAGGAGGTTTAATCCAGGCTAATTTCAAACTGTCGGCAGCAATTTTTCTTGCATATTTTAAATCAGGAGTTGTAGGTGGAATCAAGTCAATATCAGTTGTTGTTACCGGTATAAAAACAGTGTCTGCATTTCCTCTTGTATCCTCGGTAAAAACCATTACATTATAATTGCCATAAGGAAAATCATCAACATTCCAATAATTGTTTTGGACTACTTGTGAAGCTGCAACATCAGATGCACCGGTTCCATTTGTTACAATGTAAACATGCTGAGATGTATTTGATTCTGGCTGGTAATAATTGATGTTTACATAATTATTATAAGGAAGATAGTAATACTCAAACCGCAAACCATCATCAATAGGATTATAAATAACACTTTTTTTATCTTCAGATAAAATTTTATAACCGATTTTATATGTGCCGTTATTAGTTGACGCTGAAGATGTTCCATTCACTTCCTGTACGTGAACTATAATATCGACTTTACTTCCAAGTGAATTTGAAGATAGAAATTTGTTTGTACCGTCCAATAAGAATTTTACATATCTGATGTGCGGTTTCCATGGGTCTGAATAAATTGTTATTCCGCCGCCTGGACGAATGGCATTAATTTGATTACCTGAAAGTGATGATGAATTTGCCCTATAATCAATTATGTGCACATGATCAATTGCAATATTGGATATCTGCTGCCCTTTAGTGATTTGCTGTCCGTTTGAAACTATCGGCCTGGTATGATAATATGTTAAATTTTTTGTTTGTCCATTAACATTGGAAGTTATTCTCACATATGAATCGTATCCTGTCGAACCGTCATCATAAGCCGAAGCCACAACTCCCCCCAGTACTGCATAAACCGGTGTTCCCCCTGCGGCAGAAACATCGGTACCATTATGAAAATGACCATTTTCAGAAGTGCTTCTATACTCCCCAAAAGTTCCGCCTATATTCCTCTGCATTGTCATTGGAGCAAGCGGCCACTGATAAGAAATTGTATCTAATTGTGCAAAGGCATTAGTAATAGCAAGCACGAATAGCAAAAATGTTATTTCATATTTTTTAAACTGAAATATGAAACTAAATTTTTTCATTAACTATTCATGTTGTTCAAAAATTCCTTGTTATTTTTTGTACCTCTAATTTTGTCTAACAAGAAATCCATCGCTTCAACTGGTGAAAAGTCGCTAAGTATTTTTCTAAGAATCCATACTTTTTGAAGATCATCTTCTTTCATTAACAATTCTTCACGGCGGGTTCCGGAACGGTTAACATCTATTGCCGGGAAAATTCTTCTATCACTTAAATCACGGTTAAGAACTAATTCCATGTTGCCTGTGCCTTTGAATTCTTCAAAAATCACATCATCCATACGGCTGCCTGTATCGATCAAAGCAGTTGCAATAATCGTTAAACTG
>CAZRMA010000652.1:0-2150 GCA_964600655.1 uncultured Ignavibacteriaceae bacterium | reverse complement strand
CCGTTGTCCACCAGCCGGATTTAATTGTATCAACTACTTCGTTTATTTCTTCTTCGTTTTGATACGGTTTGTGAAATTGGATGAAATTTGATTTCATAATTTTTTAATTTGATTAATATTTTTTCTCAATCCAACAAAGTATATGTGTTCTTAAAAAAGGAAAAAAATTCAAGACATTATATAACGATGGATGAATTTTTGTAACTAGCCTGCCAATTGGTGGAGCCAAGGTTAGTTTCCAATAACTAACTTTTCCTTCAGGAAATAATTCCCGAATTTCTTTCAACGGGATTCCTTTTACATCGTCATTATTGGGATTATTAAAAATAAAATCGTACCAGAGCACGCCACCGCCAGGCTTGGTTAGACTCCAAATTTTTTTTGCCAAAGCTATTTTAAAATTATCATCAAGTATAGAAGTAAACACAGTTGATTGAAAAACTATATCAAAAGAATCATTTTTTAATTGAAGTTCAAGTGCATTTCCAGGGATGATGTTAACAGCGGATGGTAAAATTTTTTCTGCTTGCGTTAACCTTTCGTCGAGTAACTCATTTCCAAAAATATTTTCCGGGCAAATGCCAAGTTCAATAAATTTTAATAGATTTATACCCGAACCGCACCCAATTTCCAATAATTTTACATTCTTTATTTTGTTTAAGAATTTCCCGTTTAAAACTTTAATTAATTTTCTTTCAAGTTCCTGGCGTCTAGCAACAACATCCAGTTTTAAGGGATTATATAAATCTTGATGAAGAGATCTTCTGCGATTCATTCTATTTTCAATCTGGCCAACTTCTTTATCAAAATTATTTTCAGTCATGACTTTTTTGAATTAACAGTTTCATGATATACATTGATCATTTGAGCTACATTTTCATTCCAATTATAATGCTGCTCAACTTTTCTTCTGCCATTTGCTCCTAGTTGGAATCGTAAGTTTTCATCTAATATTAATTTGCTAATATGATCTGATATTTCTTTTAAGTTTTCAGAATCTACAAAAATACCATATTCTTCATTTTCTACAATTTCTTTAAATCCGTCAACTTTAGAGACTATGACTGGAATTTCACAAGCCATTGCTTCAATAACAGAAACGCCAAAACTTTCCTGCTTTGAAAGGAATACCGCTATGTCCATCTTATGTAAAAAATCAACAACATTTTGATGAGAAACTCTGCCGGCAAATTCAACCTGATCTGCTATTTGTAAATCCTTACAAAGATTTTTTAAATATTTTTCTAATGAACCTTCCCCGACAATTAATAATTTAACATTTAGATCTTTGAAATTGTTTTTTAAGATTTTAAATGCTCGGATTAAATTTTCAATCCCATAAATTTCTTCAAGGCTTTTAACAGTACCAATTACAAAATCCTTTTTAGGTTCAGGGCATTCTTTATTTTTAGGAGTAAATTGTCCTAAGTCTACTCCAAAAGGGATAACATTAATATTTTTTATTGTATATGCTTTGATTTCATTTGCCATTATCACACTGGTTGAAAAAATTCTATCAGCTTTAGAGAATGAATATTTTAATGCTTTTCTGGATATGATGGATTTTTTAGGAAAGCTAAAAACATCGCTTCCCCATACGGAAATATAGTATGGATGAAAATTCATTAATGCTCCTATAAATCCATAGCTTGACGCATAGTAAGAATGCAAAATATCCGGCTTATATTTATGAATAATTTTTTTCAATTTAGACAAAGATTTCAGATAAATAAATTTGCTGAAGTTTCCATTATCTTTTAACGTTATTCTCTTTGAAATATTAATTGAATATGTCTTCACACCTTCATTAAACATAAGATGATTGCATGGATTAAACCCAATTACGTAAATTTCAATTCCCCGTTCTTGCAGAGCATTTGCCCACCTAATTGTATGTATAGAGGATGTATCAGCAAGAATGAGAATTTTCATCTAGTGAACTCATTTGCTAAATTTAATTTTTTAGAAACTAAATAATCTGTTTTTGAAATATTGTTCATATTAATATAACTTATAATAATAATAAGTAACCAAAATGGAAGGTCTAATCCAATTGTCCCATAACTAATTAAATTCCCCCATTCAAATAATCCTCTTATAAATAAACCAATTCCTGCGGCGGTTATCCCGATTGAAATTAGATAATAATC
>CAZRMA010000651.1:0-2154 GCA_964600655.1 uncultured Ignavibacteriaceae bacterium | reverse complement strand
CTGTTTCCAATTTCACTTTTGATATAAACGAAAAAGATATCATTCTTGTTGATGTCGTTCTTTATACCGGAAGAACAGTTCGTTCAGCGTTGAATGCGCTGATGGAATTCGGAAGGCCTAATACAATCCAACTTTTCGTTTTAGTCGACCGTGGCCATAGAGAACTGCCTATCCGCGCAGATTATATTGGGAAAAATATTCCAACATCAATGAATGAAGAAGTAAAAGTTAAAATGAAAGAGATTGATGGTGAAGATTCAATCTATTTAGTTGAAACAAAAAATGAATAACAAATTATAGAGTTTAAAAAACATGCCATTATCAAGCAGACATTTACTCGGATTAAAAAATGTACCTAAAGAAGATATCCAGTTAATTTTGGATACAGCAACAACTTTTAGAGAAGTTTTAGACAGGCCGATTAAAAAAGTACCAACTTTACAAGGCAAAACAGTTGTAAACCTTTTTTATGAAAATTCAACCCGTACAAGAATTTCATTTGAACTTGCAGAGAAAAGATTATCAGCAGACAGCATAAATTTTTCAGTATCAGCAAGTAGTGTAAGCAAAGGTGAAACTTTCAAAGATACAATCAGAAACATAGAAGCAATGAAAGTCGATATGGTTGTAGTTCGTCATTCAGCAGCAGGAACACCTTATTATCTTACACAAATTAGCGATGCGAATATTATAAATGCCGGAGACGGAATTCACGAACATCCAACCCAAGGCTTGCTGGATATGTATTCAATTAGAGAAAAGCTGGGAAGACTTGAAGGATTGAAAGTTTGTATAGTCGGAGATATTGCTCATTCAAGAGTTGCATTGTCAAATATTTTCGGATTGAAAACTATGGGCGCAAAAGTTTCTGTTTGCGGGCCTTCAACTATGATTCCGCGATTCATTGAAGAGTTAGGTGTTGATGTGATTTATAATATTGATGAAGCAATTCAAGAAAATGATGTTTTGAATGTACTTAGAATCCAGCTTGAAAGAAAAGCGAGAGAATATTTCCCATCAATTAGAGAGTACGCTAAATATTTTGGAATCGATAGAGCACGATTAGAACGAATTGGAAAAGATATTACAATCATGCACCCTGGCCCAATAAACAGAGGGGTTGAGCTTGCTTCTGATGTTGCAGATGGATCAAATCAAATAATTTTACAGCAGGTTACAAACGGTGTTGCTGTTAGAATGGCAGTTCTTTATTTATTAGGAACCCTTAATTAAAAGGAATTGAAATGAAAATTGTTTTAAGAAATGTAAACCTTCTTCATCCTGAACAAAAATTAAATAAAAAGAATGTTGATATTTTACTTACCGATGGAGTCATTACAAAAATCGGAAAATTAAGTGATGATGAAGTTAAAGGTTCAAAAGAGTTTGATCTTAAAAATAAATACTTAGTGCCCGGTTTGTTTGATATGCATGTACATCTTCGTGAGCCTGGAAGGGAAGATGAAGAAACTGTAGTTACCGGATGTAACGCTGCAGCAAACGGTGGATTCACAGCAGTTGCTTGCATGCCTAATACCGAACCCGCGATTGATTCTGCCGAAGTGATTCACTTAATTCAGAAAGAAGCTGCGAATCATTTGGTAGATGTTTATCCAATTGGTGCCGCAACTGTTGGAAGGAAAGGAGAAATTATTTCTCCCATGGCTGAGCTTTACGAATCCGGTGCTGTTGCTTTTTCTGATGATGGTGTGGCAATTAAAACCGCAGCGATTCTAAAAAGAGCTTTGGAATATTCTAAGATGTACAATCTTCCAATCATTGAGCATTGTGAAGATGAAACTTTAGCAGGCGGCGCAATGAATGAGGGAATAAATTCAACTTTACTTGGATTAGCACCGATTCCTTCTGTAGCGGAAGATTTAATTGTCACACGCGATATTCTTATGGCTGAATATACAGGAGGAAAAGTTCACATCGCACATATAAGCACAAAACGTTCTGTTGAAATGGTTAGAGAAGCCAAAAAGAGAGGTGTGAAAGTAACGGCCGAGGCAACACCTCATCATTTTTCATTGACAGATGATTCTCTTAAAACTTATGATACTAATATGAAAATGAATCCACCTTTACGCACTACTGAGGATGTTAAAGAAGTGATTAAAGGTTTAAAAGATGGTACTTTGGATTGTATAG
>CAZRMA010000650.1:0-2168 GCA_964600655.1 uncultured Ignavibacteriaceae bacterium | reverse complement strand
GTTCCATTTATACTTTTAGAGAATAAAAATTTATATATACATGTTGACAACCTTGAAATTTTACATTTGATTTCCCCGGATTTTAATACTTTAAAAAATATTATAACTCAGAAAAAAGAAATCGGCGGAGTTGCAGTATTTACATTAGATACCACAGAGAAAGAAAATTTTGCTCATTTAAGATATTTTGCTCCTGCACATGGAATTAATGAAGATCTTGTTACCGGCTCTGCAAACGGGCCTTTACTTATGGTTCTTCAGCATCTTGGCTTTTTGGACCCGCTACAAGAAGAATATTCCGTTACTTTTGAACAAGGCGATGTTTTAAATCGTCCCGGCAGAGTTGGAGTAACATATTCTAAAAAAAGTAATGAACTTTATATTTCAGGAAATGCAACTACAGTCTTGAAGGGAGACCTTTCCTTTTAATGTTCAATTATGAAAAATTTGATTTAACATTTTCACTTCCTGCTGTATTTTTTTTTATAGCTCTGATAATTCTTGTCAGCTATGCTTACTATGTTTATAGATACACAATTCCTGCAGTTAACCCGGCTAAACGATATTTATTAGTTTCATTAAGAACACTTGCTTTACTTTTTCTTCTCTTTATTTTTTTCGAACCAATCTTAACTCTTGTTAAGAAAGTAATATTTGAACCGGAAAATTTAATTTTTGTAGATAATTCAAAATCAATTTTAATTGATGACGGCACAAACAGAAAACAGCATATTGAAAATTTTTTAATTGACCTGGGAGAGAAAGATCTAATTAAAAATTCTACTGTCTATTCATTTGGTTCAAAAGTGAATCAAGTATATAAGGATAGCCTTTCGCAGTTTAATTTTAATGAAGGCAGTACCAATTTTTCTAAAATTTTCTCCGATGTAAAAAATGATAATCAAAATATTTCGTCAATTGTAATTCTTAGTGATGGAGATATTAACGATGGTGAGAATCCATTATTCACAGCAGAAAAGATGAATATTCCGGTATTCACAATTGGAGTTGGTGACACCGCTAGGCGAAACGATATTGAGATTAAAAATGTTTTGTACAATGAATACATTTATAACGAAACTCCAACAACAATATTGGCTGCTATTTCAAATTCAGGATTTAGTGGAAATAATATCAATATTTCCTTATTTGAGAATTCAAATCTAATCGAACGGAAAAATGTTACTTTATCTGAAGACGGAATTCAAAATGTCAACTTTGAATATACTCCCAAAGTGAGCGGTGAAAAGAAAATAACTGTAGTTGTCAATAATCAAGAAGGAGAATTCACTCACGCCAATAATAAAAAAGTATTTTATATAAATGTTTTGAGCAATAAAATAAAAATCCTCATTCTTGCCGGTGCTCCGTCCCCTGATCTAAGCTTCATTAAAAATACTTTGGAATCAGATAAAAACTTAACAGTAAAATCAATCACACAAATCAGCCAGGATAAATTTTTAGAAAGAAATAATAGAGATGAATTGATTGACAGCGCTGATATATTTTTCTTAATCAGTTTCCCATCCCGACAAACAAGTAATGATTTGCTGAATAAAGTTAAAAGTGAAATTTCTCAAAAAGACAAACCATTTTTCTTTATATTGTCGGAAGGTACCGATATAACAAAATTAAATGCTCTTCAAAAAGAGTTGGGATTTACGGCTGGTTCACCGACCCAAAATTATAATGAGGTTCAACCATATATTTCCGGGACTGAGCTGAATAATTCTCTAATACAAAATAATTCACAAAATATTTTAGAAGCCTGGAATAATCTACCGCCGGTATTTCAATTAAATACTAATTTCAGTGCAAAACCGGAATGTGAAGTTGTCGCAAAAATCAAAGAGAAAAATGTTCCGTTAAATATTCCTTTAATTTTAACCAGGAAAATTGGGAAGAAAAGGTCAATTTATGTATTGGCGAAAGACATTTGGAAATGGAAATTGCAGACATCGGATAAAAACTTAAACTTGTTTGACAGCTTTATTTTGAAAAGCGCAAAATGGCTTAACACAAATGACAATAAAAATAATGTGAGCATAAAAACATCAAAGAAAAATTATTCACTTGGTGAGCCTGTTGAATTTTCTGCAGAAGTTTACGATGAAGCGTTAAACCCGGTTACAGATGCTGAAATTAAGGTTCAAATTCAAAATAAGAAT
>CAZRMA010000649.1:1635-2183 GCA_964600655.1 uncultured Ignavibacteriaceae bacterium | reverse complement strand
ATTGGATCTTTCATATTTCTTTAAATCTTATCAACAGTATGTTTATGCTGATCCAAACGATCCCCGATATACCAATACTACGTTGTTAGGGCAACAGCCATCTGAAGTGCCTACATTTTCTACCGGAGGTAATCCAAATACTATGTTTAGAAGAACAACCGGTACATATGGCGCTAAGTGGGATCTAACTTGGCAAATGGATAGAATTAATCAGGTAAAAACAGGTATAGATTTTAATAGACATAATCTTGGTTATAGAGATATAACTTTGATTCAACCTGATACTTTACAAGATCCGCAGGTAACAGGTTATCCTTATGCTCATATGAGAGTCCCTGATCCAAACAATCCTAATGAAAATTTATATATCAACGTTTATAATAAAAAGCCTTTACAATTTTCGGGTTATATCCAGGACAAAATTGAGTTACAAGAATTAATCGTAAATATTGGTGTAAGAGGAGATTATTTTTATCCCGACGGCAAAATATTAGCTGATCCCGCAGATCCTGATGTTTATCATCCGGTTGATCCCGCACATATTGCTA
>CAZRMA010000649.1:0-1625 GCA_964600655.1 uncultured Ignavibacteriaceae bacterium | reverse complement strand
TTAGCTCAAAGAAGAGCCATCTGGTATAAAAAAGCTACACCGAAATTTCAAATTAGTCCGCGACTTGGTGTTGCTTTTCCAATTACGGACAGAGGAGTAATCCATTTTTCATACGGGCACTTTTTCCAAATTCCTAATTTTGATTACTTATATCAAAATCCAGAATACAAATTCGGACAAGGAACCGGTAACTTAGGAATTGCCGGTAACCCGGATTTAAAACCAGAACAAACTATAAGCGGTGAGGTTGGCTTACAGCAAGCATTATCTGATGATATTTCATTTGACCTAACCGGATATTTTAGAGATATAAGAAACCTAACCGGTACAAGAGCAGATGAAATTACGATCTTCGGCGGCTCCTCTTCATATAGTCAATATGTAAATAGTGATTTTGGATTTGTAAAAGGAATAGTTTTATCACTTACAAAAAGAATAAGCAATAACTGGTCTGCAACTTTAGATTATACTTTACAATCTGCTAAAGGAAATGCTTCAGATCCTGCTGCCACAAGGAATGCACTTGTTAGCGGTGACAGGCCGGAAATGCAGTTGATATCATTAAACTGGGATCAAACCCATACAATAAACGCAACCTTTTCTTATGTTTCCCAAGCTGATTGGGGATTTAGCTTTATTGGACAATACGGCAGCGGTTTCCCTTATTCTCCAAGTCAATCAATAAACCTTTCACAGATATTAACGAATGCAAGTCTAAAACCATCATTCTTTAATGTTGACTTAAGGGCATACAAAGATTTTGTGATAGGAAAAGATAAATTAAGCTTTTTCCTAAGAGTTTATAATTTATTTGATATTAAAAACCAGCTTAATGTTTACAACGATAGCGGCACTGCTGATTTTACTTATGCTGAATACCAGGCTAAAACCAATGGAAATCCAACTTATCTGGTTAACTCTGTTGATCAATATTATAATGACCCATCATACTATTCTGAACCTAGAAGAGTAGAAATGGGAATATCATTTTTCTTACAATAAATAGCTGAAATTTTTTATGGTAAATATTATGAAAATTGTTAAAGCATCAATTTTTTTAGTAGCGGCAATTATCCTTCTTTCAAATGATTTTACAATTGCCCAGGGAAAAAGAGTAACCGATAGAGGTTCTTATGTTTATAGAAAAATTGGAATTCACAGAGGCAACCAGGTTAGAACCATATTTAATAACTATGGCGTAATTGCTCAACCGGGCACACAGGGTCCTCAAGGGGCATGGAAGTACGATGCAGATGGCTACGTAGGTGATGTTTCCCCTTTAATTGGAATTAAATTACCTATTAAGGATTATAATAATGATGGCAAAAAAGATACAGTTGTTGAAGTTGTTATAACTCCAGTTGAAAGGCCCGGAGGTGGAAACTCTAACGGTTTGAATGGAAACTTTGGTGGTTTTGATCCTATTCCTGGATTCGCTAACGCTGCTTTAAACAAACTTGGAGAAGGTGTTGCTATGAGTCATCTTCCGGAAACCTGGCCTACTCTTTGGCCGGATCATCCTGATTGGACATATTCAGGTAATCCAATTAATAATGGAGGTGAAACTATAACTCCAAGTGTTGACTGGAATGGGTATTTTGGACGGGCACAGTTCAATGCAGATC
>CAZRMA010000648.1:0-2188 GCA_964600655.1 uncultured Ignavibacteriaceae bacterium | reverse complement strand
GTGTTTTTAGGTATAAGCGGATTTTTCACCTGGATTTCCGGTTCTGATATTTTCTTTATCGGGCAGGCAACCTTGCAGCCTTTCTTTTCCGTTGCTTACTGGACTTTATTCTTTTTCATCCCAGCTTTAACAATGAGGATGATTGCCGAAGAAAATAAATCAGGAACCATCGAGCTGCTCTTAACAAAATCCGTAACCGATTGGGAAGTTGTTATGGGTAAATTTTTAGCGTGCTTAATTTTAATTGGCATTGCTTTATTTCTAACCCTTCCCTATTTCATAACAGTGTCGTCTATCGGTAACATTGATGCTGGAGCGGTCATCTGCGGCTACCTGGGCTTGATGCTAATGAGCATGGTTTATATTAGTATCGGACTTTTCGCAAGCAGCATAACCAGCAATCAAATTGTAGCTTTCTTAGTTTCACTTTTCATCGGTGTTTTCTTCTTAATTATCTTTAATGTTCTTTCTGCTGATTTCACAGGATTAGTCGGCGAAATTTTAGATTACTTGAATTTGCAAACACACTTCGAATCAATCTCCAGAGGTGTTATTGATTCTAAAGATTTAATTTACTTTCTCAGCATAACTCTATTCGGGTTAATACTTGCTGAGACCATGTTATCAAAAAGAAATATTGTTGATTAAATATGCTAACAAAACAAAAAGTACTAACATCAATTCTTCTTATTTTCGGAATTTTAATTCTTATTAACTTTTTTTCCAATCGCTTTTTTACAAGGCTTGATTTTACAGAAGATCATGAATACACCTTGAGTGATGCCACAAAAAGTATTTTAAAAGATCTGGATGGGCCCGTAACTGTGAGCGCATATTTTTCTGAAGACCTACCGCCAAATGTGGCAAAAGTTAAAAAAGATTTAAAAGATATGCTGATTGAATATGACAATGCTTCCGGCGGAAAAATTGTTTATCAATTTATAAATCCGAATAAAGACCAGCAAACAGAAATGGAAGCACAGCAAGCCGGTATTCAGCCGATTATGATCAATGTTCGTGAACGTGATCAAATGAAACAGCAGCGTGCTTACCTCGGCGCAATACTTCAATATGGCAGCAAGAAAGAAACGATTCCATTTATTCAGCCAGGTTCTGCAATGGAATTTGCCCTTTCATCCAACATTAAAAAATTAATTGTAAAACAAAAACCTAAAATTGCATTTCTGCAGGGCAACGGCGAACCGGCACTTTCTGATTTGCAGCAATTGAATCAACAGCTGTCAATTCTTTATGACGTTGAGACAGTTAAATTAACTGATACAACTCAAATTCCAAGCTCCTATAAAACTCTTGTTGTTATTGCACCTTCGGATACGGTTAAACCCCGGTATTTTAAGCAGCTCGATGATTACCTTGCTAATGGTGGAAGAATTTTAGTTGCGCTTAACCGTGTAAAAGGTAATTTGCAAAATGCGCAGGGCACAAGTGTCAGCACAGGTTTTGAGAATTGGCTTAGCAAAAAAGGAATTGATGTTGAAGATGAATTTGTAATTGATGCAAACGCAGGTAATGTAATGGTACGCCAGCAAAACGGGATGTTTGTAATGAATACTCCGGTTAAATTTCCATACTTACCTATAATTACAAAATTTGCAGACCATCCAATAACCAAAGGAATTGAATCGGTTATGCTTCCCTTTGCAAGTCCGATTAAAATTACTTCAAAAGATACATCACTTCATGTAGTTAATCTTGCTGTCACTTCAGATAAAGCCGGGTTGGAAAAACCGCCGGTTTATTTCAATGTAACAAAAGAATGGACGCGAAGTGATTTCCCGGTTTCATCATTACCGGTTGCAGTTGCTGTTGAAGGTAAATTTTCAGGTAATACTGAATCTAAAATGGTAGTGATTGGAGACGGAGATTTTGCCACAAACGGCAGCGGACAAGGTGCCCAAAGACTTCAAGCCGACAACGTGAATTTGATGGCTAATTCTATAGATTGGCTTTCAGATGATACAGGCTTAATTGAATTAAGAACAAAAGGTATTAGTTCCAGGCCAATTGATCCTAACCTTGAACAAGGAACAAAAACACTTTTAAAATATTTAAACTTCTTACTTCCAATTGTACTTATAATTGCTTTTGGAATTATACGTTTTCAATATAGAAGGAAACTTAAAAACAAGTGGATGTCAACAGATTATGTTTAAGAATATTTCTTCCA
>CAZRMA010000647.1:0-2191 GCA_964600655.1 uncultured Ignavibacteriaceae bacterium | reverse complement strand
CCCATCCTTTACCATTCAATTTTAATAAATTGTAAGGAAGCGGATCCGGCTGCCCTGTGGAGTCATTCAAATAAACTGAACCAACTGCCCAAATATCGCTGTCATTAATAATAGCCACATCTTTTAGAGAACTTGGACTTGCGCCATCATCTCCAAATTCAAATGTCTGCCAGGTAAAGCTGTGGCTGGTTGTATCAGGAAGTTCTTGCTTTGGCGGAGTGGGTTCGGTAGTGTTGCAGCCGCAATTAATCGTAATGACTAAAAAACCAAAGAATAAAATGAAAGAGAAAATTAAATTCGATCTGTATTTTGAATTATTCAAAATTATTACACCCCTTTTTAACAAACCATATTAGAAATTTTATTTAAACTTGCAAAAAGGGAAACTATGAATCAAGTGAAATATGATTTGTTTTATTCTTGGATATGAATTGTTTTCCAAATCAAATCTAGCAACTCTTCAATTCCAAAATTTGCAGCGGAAGAAATTATTTGAACCGGCACACCTGTTAATTTTATTTTACAAGAACTAACTTCTTTGTTGAAACAAAGTCATTAACCTTCAACTGATACAAGTAAATACCGCTTGCAAGATTACTTGCATTAAAGTTTACATTATATCTGCCAGTCTTTTTATTTTCATTTACTAACGTAGCAACTATCCTTCCCAATACATCATAAATTTTTACTGTTACCTATCCATCATTCGGTATTTGGTAATTTATAGTTGTTGTTGGGTTGAAAGGATTGGGATAGTTTTGATAGAGTTTAAAATTTACAAGTGAATTATTTTTATTATCATCAATCGATAAAATATTTGAGTTTGTTACCAGAACTTCACCTTTATTAGGAATTACATTTATTCTTGCTATTTGTGTTCCCGCTATAGATAAAATGTGAGATTCAATCAAACTATCGTTTTGAAAAACATAAACTGAATTCCAGTTTATGGGTACAGGAATGTCCAAAGTTAAAGGGAAATTATAGATATTATTATCAAGAGTATCGGTAAGATTAAAAATAAGGCTGTCATTTGATTGAGAAACAATATCATATAAAGCGCATTCCCTTTCACGCATATATTTCGTAATATCTGCAACTGTACCGACCCAAATATCTTTGTCTTGAATCCATTCGCATAGTTGAGTCAACCAGTTTACAGACATTGGATACCATGAGTCTTGATTAATAGCTGTCTGAATTGAATCAAATGGGAATACTTCATGAATTGTTAAAATTGCCCAGCCTCTGTTGTCGATTGATTCCTGAAGCCAATTAACAGCATCCAAAAATTCATCTTCATCATCTTCGGGAGTATTTCTTGGCAGGTCAAAGTCTTCTTCTTTGGAAGTCAGCTTATAATATTGATTTCCAAATAACGATTGCGGGTTAGGAAAATCATCCATTGCACGTGCGCTTTGATAGTTTTTTTTTACAATATTTACAACCTTTGAATCATAATCAACATAAGGATAAGCAAAAGTAATACATTTTGTATCGGTGAAAATGGAATCGATCACTTTTTTAGAATGATAAACTTCATATTCGATTGTATTAGGTGTTAAAGTGTCTCCCCGATCGAGTTGAGTTAGATAAGGATGAGTAACTGTATGAGAGCCAATTTCGTAACCTTCATTATGCAGTTCTTTAAATTGCTGCCATGTTCCATACCTCCAAATTGCAGGTAATGTATCTGTTAATGAACCTGTAATTACATAAAAAGTACCCTTAAATCCGAAATCGTCCAGAACAGGAGCAGCATATTCATAATCCGTAATATAGCCGTCATCAAAAGTAAATGAAAAAGCCGAACTTTTTGCATTGAGCCACGGTTCAATTGTTATTGTGTCAAGCACTTCTTTGTTTGATTGAGCCTTTACTGGTAATGACTTAACTTTTCCCAAGACCGGATGGATTACAAGGAAGAAAGAAATAAATACAACTACTTTTATCATCAAAGAGAAATCTCGTTTATAATAAACCAACTCTAATATTAAAATTACCACTCATCAGCATTTAAAAAATAATTTGACACTCAACGAAAATATTTTTGCCTTCACACTAACTTTCCTGAATTGTTTTCCAAAGCAAATCAAGCAACTCTTCAATTCCAAAATTTGCCGCCGAAGAAATTATTTGAACCGGCACACCTGTTAATTTTATTTTTTTCTTGGATATTTTTTTCAATTCA
>CAZRMA010000646.1:0-2195 GCA_964600655.1 uncultured Ignavibacteriaceae bacterium | reverse complement strand
CAAGAGCGAAATCGCTGTCGCCTTGAGTCCACAATTTTGTCGTTGCCAAAATTAACTTATTTAATGAACTTACCTCAAGATGATTAACAGGCAGAAGTAACAGACACGCCGATTGGTGCCTAAGTGCCCGTGCTTGAGTATTGTTCCGGTGAATATTGTTTAACTTATTGGCGGATCCGGTTTTCGGATACCCCGTTTAGCAATTTAAATTACTTCAATTCACCGGGCTTGTTAATCCATCTTTATTATCCATCATTTATTTAAGAGGCTGTGATGGCTAAAAATAATTTCAAAATTATCAATCAACATGCCGCCGGTATTGATATTGGCAGCCGTGAAATATTTATCGCTCTCCCTAATGGAGAAGTAAAATCTTTTGGTACATTTACTTCCAACTTTCAATCCGCTGTTGAATACCTCAGAACAAATGACATCAAAACTGTGGCTATGGAATCAACCGGCGTTTATTGGGTAACTTTGTTCGATATGATTGAGCAAGCCGGTATTGATGTCTGTCTCGTTAAAAGTACCATGATTAAAAATGTGCCTGGTCGTAAAACAGATGTATCCGATTGTCAATGGATTCAGCAACTGCATTCTTTTGGATTACTTCGTGCATCTTTTATCCCGAATGAACAAATCAGAGTTCTTCGTTCTTATGTCAGACTTCGCAAAACCAACATCCGTCTCGGAAGCGACCATATAAGACGCGCTCAAAAAGCTCTCGACCTGATGAATATCAAACTGCACTTCGTCATTTGCCAGATTAACGGTGTCAGCGGATTAAAAATTATTAAAGCAATACTTAACGGCGAACGTGACCCTAATAAACTTGTAGAACTTTGTGACAGACAAATTCTTAAACACAAACGCCAGTTAGTTATTGATTCCCTAGTTGGTAATTACAGGGAAGAACATATCTTTGCCCTTAAACAAGCAATTGAATCTTACGAGTTCTATCTGCAAAAGACTTATGAATGCGACAAGATGATTGAAAAATTACTCAACGATATCAACAAAGATATACCTAAACCCGACAACATAAAAAAGCCAAAGCCAATACGTCATAACAAACCTCAAATCAACAACCTGCATTTAAATCTTATGAAAATGACCCGGGGAAATGATCCTTCCCAAATTACGGGACTTACCGACTCAACATTACTTCAGGTTATTGCAGAGGTCGGTACTGATATGAGCCCGTGGAAAACCGACAAACATTTTACATCATGGCTCGGACTGGCTCCCAATACACATCAGTCAGGTACTTCCTTTAAGAAACGTAAAATCCGCAACTCATCAAATGCCGGACAAATCTTCAGAATTGCTGCCCAGACTCTTGTGCTAAGCAAACATAATGCTATTGGCGCTTTCTACAGAAGAGTACAATTTAAGAAAGGAAAACTCACTGCCATGAAAGCGGCTGCACGAAAACTTGCCGTTTGTTATTACAATGTTATGACCAAAGGTATTGAATATGTCGAATATGGTATTCTACAATACGAACAAAAAATCAAAGAACAACGCGTTAAATCTTTACAACGCCAAGCTAAAAACTTAGGCTTTGTTTTAGCACCGCAACTTGAATGAAGTTGACAAAGCTACATTCTGGTTCATTAGCAGTCCAAAATTAAAGCATTGCTTTAATGAAAATAATAGACGACTTTACAAATAACATTAAACAGGCAGTTGTAGCAGTCGAGCCAAATGGTGTATGTAATTTCTTTACCCGTTTAGCAGTTTTGCTCCGGAATTTAGTGTTCAAAATATTGGTGGACAGGATTTTTATCTCTGTACCCCGTTCAAGAATTTATATAAACAATAAAAGAAATTCCGGGCCTGTATTTTTTTTAAAACCTCTTACGGTTGAAGAATATTATTATATTTTTTCCAATAACACTCTTTCTATTTTTTGGTTTTTATATCATTTCCGAATTCTATTAGTCGTCAGCATTGGCTGGTTATACATTTTTTTAAATAACTTGTATTAAGTCTAATGTTCTTTGACAATAATTTCTAAGTTCACCTTCATTAATTGGTTCATTATCAGCATTAGTGTTAAATCTATGGTGGTATCTTTTTGAATAATCATTTAATTCTGTAAGTTCTGGTACATTTGCTTGCAACCGGTAATAAACATCTGTTGGTTGTGCCTCCCGAATTTGTCTAATAAATTCACCCAACCATTCATTTTC
>CAZRMA010000645.1:0-2197 GCA_964600655.1 uncultured Ignavibacteriaceae bacterium | reverse complement strand
ATAATTCTTTTACTTATTTAAATTGTTAATTATTATAATTGGAAAGAAACATATTTGGCATTTTGGCTTTTGAATTACCTACTTTTTCAATCTGATTTAAAATATTTAGCGCTTTGCAATCAAAAATCTTTAATGTATATCTTTTTCGAAGTCTTGATATTATTATTGTATTTATTATTTCGTCAAGAGATAAACATTAATTAAAATCATTTTATTTAAATCGAAGAAGAATAACAGTGTAATTGAAATAAAGTTAAGGAGAGACTTAAAAATCGAAAGAGAAAATGATCACAAATAAAAAATGCGAACTGTAAATCAACAGTTCGCACTTCTGACGTCTTTGGCTCCGCGAGCAGGACTCGAACCTGCAACCCTTCGGTTAACAGCCGAATGCTCCACCATTGAGCTATCGCGGAATATTTTAATAAAAAACGAATCCTAACTTAACTACAAACACCTTTTTTGTCAAGCAATGATGCCCCCATATCCTTCTAAATTTTCAATTATTTATTTTTAATTTAAACAAAAAAAATGCCCGATTATCGGGCATTAAAATTTCAATAAATTGCTAATTATTATACAAAGGACTCTTTTAATCTTCTAGCTACGGCAACAAAAAATCCTATAACCATAATCAAAACTCCAACCCAAACTAAATTAATAAATGGTTTCACGCTTGCAGCCACACTAAGTACTTCTTTTGGAGCTTCGGTTTTTGCAACGGATTTTATCTTCGAAACAAGAAAGTCTGCGGTATCATCGGAAGGATTTATTTTCTTTAATTCTATCTTTAAATTTAATTCAGCAACTGTTGCCGGAATGTATTCAAATTGACCATTCTCTCTTTTGATTAATGGCTCAACACTATATGATTTTCCATTTTGTGTAATCACCAGATTTGTGCCCATTTTAATATTTCCCCCGCTCTGCATTGCGGCTATATCCGGTTTAACGAACTCTTTATAGACGATTTTTATTCCATCGACTTCTTTCTCCTGACCTTTGCTTAAAGAAACGTCTGTCCCTTGTTGATTATCATTTCCATTTTCTTCATAACCAAGCGGAGATAAATAAAAATCTTTTGTCGGTAATGTTAGAATAGCAGGTTCTCGCATTAGTCCATTATTAAAATCACTAATATACATTATAGGAGAAACAATATAAGTCTTGTTGCCTTTTGTCATGTTAACATTAAAAGCATATTTAGTACCGTTTTCAATTGGCTGGTAACCTGTAAAAACCATTTTATAACCGAAAGCTTCTGTGGGCTGATTTTTTACTAAATCAATATTCACCTCTTCGCTGTAAGCCGAAGAGCCAATCACACCTAATATGAAAAATGCAATACCAATGTGAGCAACATAAGCTCCAAGCATTTTCATATTGCCTTTAACAATCTTTATTGCAATTTCCAGATTTACAACTAAGGCGAATGCAGATGAAAATGTTAATATGATCATCATTAATTCTGTTACTTTTCCGAATAGTACAACAAGGACTGTAAATAAAAATGCAATTACTATAGACGGAATTGATTTCTTTATCAACTCTTGTCCTTTGGTGTCTTTCCATTTCAATAGAAGACTTAAACCATTTAGTAATCCAATAATAATTGCAATGGGCAAATGCATTTCATTATAAAAGAATTTATCCACTGAATGCCCGAAGATTGGAGCTGAAGTTCCAACTAATACTATAACTGCCGATGCGCTTAAAACAATTGTCGCAGTGAATAAAGCAAAATCACGGGAAAGTAAACCTTCTTCAACTGCCTGGTGTTCAGTTAAATATTTCCACCTATATGCGATTGAACCGAAACCAACCACTATAAAAGTTCCTATAAAAACAACAAGAAATAAATAAACCAGCATTCCCGGATCAACAAAAGAGTGAACAGAAGCATCACCAAGAATTCCGCTTCTCGTTAAGAATGTACTATATAAAACTAGTACATAAGTCATAATACAAAGGATTAAATTGGTTTTAGCAAATTTGCCTATTCCTCCTCCCTTTGCTTGACTCTTTCTTTGAACAAGCAATGTATGTATAGAAGCAACACCAACTAACCATGGAATCAAGCTTGAATTTTCCACTGGATCCCAAGCCCAATAACCGCCCCAGCCAAGCATTTCATAAGCCCAATAACCGCCGAGCATAATTCCTAATCCTAATATTCCAGCACCTGCAAGCACCCATG
>CAZRMA010000644.1:0-2203 GCA_964600655.1 uncultured Ignavibacteriaceae bacterium | reverse complement strand
CCGGTTGCCCGCTTCCTTTCTTTGTATAAGTAATAGAATTTTGAGGCAGAATTGTTGTGAAACAAAGTGACAGCAGCATTAAAATCATCAAAAATAATTTTTTCATTTAAAAGGCTCCGTTATTTTTCTAAGAGTATTTTTCGTTTACAATACTTTAGAGTATCTCCAAACGTATTTCTTACAGATTAAATTGATTTTTTTTTGGGGAGGCTTTATTAGAGCAAAACCATCACCTTAAAATTATTTTTTTTAATTGTGTATAAATTTTTATTTTAGATTTTTATCATAAAAAAAAGAATCTAAATGAATAAACTATATTTTATCACTCTCACTATAATATTTTTAGTATTTCAAATCACAAATGCCCAGGTTAATACGGAGAAGTTCAGAGTTGATACTGACTCCACCGGATTTTCAGGAAATATAGATATCAGCGGGACGGCAATAACAGGAAATACCGACTTTCAATTATTAAGCGTTGATACAAGATTAAATTACAATTTTGGCAAAGATTATATTTTTTTTGTAGGTAATGCCGGTTATGGCTGGCAGGACAAAGTCGCTTTTTCAAACCAGGCATTGGCGCATCTCAGATATGTGCTTTCAACAAATGATTTTTTGCAGATTGAATTTTTTACTCAACTCGATTACAACAAAAAGAGATTACTGCTTTCAAGAGAACTTGCCGGAACAGGAATACGATTGAAATTATTAAGTACTAATAGTTTTAAAATCCGGTATGGATTGGCGTACATGTTTGAACATGAGAAATATGACCTTCCCGAAAATTCAATTCATGGAAGAGTAACTAATGCCAATAGACTCAGCAGTTATGCAACTTTTAGTGCCTTGGTGAAAAAAGGATTCACATTTGTTTCGGTTACATATTTTCAGCCGGCGCTGGATGATTGGAAAGATTACAAATTTATTTCCGACAACTCATTTGTATCAGAATTAAGTGCGTTGCTTGATTTAAGCTTTGGTATCCATCTAAGATATGATTCTCGTCCTCCTGATACCATTAAGAAATTAGATACAATTACAAAGTTTGGATTGACTTTTAAGTTCTAATCAAAAATTAATTCAAACCTCTCCACTTTTCCTGAGGGTAACCAAAAAGTAGCGCAGATATTCCTGTCTATACAAAATTATATCGAAATTACATTATAGTATATATAGATAATAATATCTGTTCTGTAATAAAAAAATTATCAAAACTTTAATTGCGATACATAGGTGTTTGACATCCCCCTACAGCCCCTTTAAACGTGCACTGGTAAGTTTAGGAAATTATTATAATGTAATGATGGAATAATAATTTTGTGAATTAACACTGCAACAAAAGCCCCACATAAAAGGAGGATTTAGGAGGATGTAATTGGTTTGTAAGAAAACATATAATATCATCCATTCTGGATTTTGATTGGTATATTCTTACTTTTTTATAATCATATCACACCTTCGGAGTTTTCCTTACTGAAGTCCATCGCTATGTAACAAACCCGAAGGGTTGATACTATTATAGTAACATTATTATTCCAGTCTCCTTTAACTCCAAAGGAGTGAAATTACAAATGAGTTTTTATTCTAATTCGTAAAATCATTTTCAAAATAATTTTCTTTCTTTCAATTTTTATTGGACTTCAATAATTTTTTAATTTATTGGTCAATAGGCATATGGTTTCTTTTCTTCTGTCAAGAAAAGTAAAAAACAAAAGTTTCAATAATTATCATATATTCAGTATTTTTAAGGTTACTTATAAAATTAATACATTGTTGATAATTAAGCGGGATACATAAATGAACACAAAAATATTTTGGACAAAGATTGATGAAGCTCCGGCTTTAGCATCATACAGTTTACTGCCTATCGTAAAATCATTCACAAAAAATACCGGGATTGAAATTGAGACAAAAGATATTTCTCTTGCCGGAAGAATAATTGCTAACTTTCCTGATAACCTAACCGAAGATCAAAAAATACCTGACTGCCTAACTGAACTTGGGAATATTACACAGCTCCCGGATGCAAATATTATTAAGCTTCCAAACGTAAGTGCTTCTACTCCACAGGTGCATGCAGCTATAAAAGAATTACAGGAAAAAGGTTATAAAATTCCGGATTATCCGGACGAACCTAAAAATGATGAAGAGAAAAAATTAAAAGAAAGATTTTCAAAAGTGCTTGGCTCTGCCGTAAACC
>CAZRMA010000643.1:0-2216 GCA_964600655.1 uncultured Ignavibacteriaceae bacterium | reverse complement strand
GCATAATATTTTACAAAATATCTAATTAATAACTGCAGTAGAAGTAATAGTTATGCCTTAAAATTATATAAGAGATAAAATGAAAATACCTAAATTATTGAAAAATATTCGTCCCAAAACTTGGCTGAAATCTTTTTGGTGGTTAGTTCTAGTTTCTTTTTTAATATATTTTCTTTTCCCTCGCATTTGTGCAATTGAAAAAGGCAATGCTCAGCCGTTTGATATTTTCCTATTTTTAATACTGATATCATTATTGGTTATTCCATTATTTCAAGAAGTTGAGTTCTTCGGTATAAAATTAAAAAAGGAATTGGATAATTTAAAAGAAGGAATTGATATTAAATTTCAAAATCTTTCAGCAGAAATTAGAAACTCAATAAGTGTTAATCCTATTTTTAATTTCCATCCACCGACAGATGAAAGTTTACAAAATATTGAAGATAGTTATAGGAATGCGATTAATTCACCCGATGAAAATATGGAAACAACGTTAGAAGTTCCTGATAATAATATTTATCTTTTCAAGATTAGATTTGAAATTGAACAAGAATTAAGAAGGATTATCCAAAAATTTAAAACTGGATACGAGCCAATTCACGCTTACAATATATCAATAATATTATCTGACCTTTATAGTTCTCAAATTATCACCAAGGAAGAAGTAAGCGCTTTAAGGGATATTATTGGGATTTGTAATTTTGGTATTCATAATAAACCCATCACGCCAATCCAATTAGATTTTGTAAAAGATATTGGAGAAAAACTTATTAAAAAGTTAAAAAGCTACTAAAGGCATAACAAGCTGCTCAAGCCGACAGCCAATTCGCATTCGGCAATTTACAAATTTTTAAGTTGGTCGTTCCGTTTCGACTAACCTGTTCAACATAGTCGTTCTAATTAATAAACTTGCAAACCGCGTGTACGAGAAAATTTACACACGGTTTGCTAAAACTTCGGCGTTAACTTTTTATCCGGCATTGTTGCTCTGGGCTGCGGCTTAGCAGCAAGGCCGTTAGGCTGTTTGAAATATGAAAAAAATATATTTAGTGCTCAGTTTAATTATTGCATTTTCTACGAATAATCTTGCTTCTATTGCCATTGGTTGTTGCGGGGGAAACGATATTTCAATTTGGAGATATTGGGAACTAATAAATGGTGAATTAAAAGAAAAAATGTTGATACTTAATGAAGACAGTCTATCAACAAGCATAAAGTTTACTGTTTCTACAATTAAATCTAAAAGTATATATCAACATATTGTAGATGTTCACTCATTTGGAATAGTAGGTGGACCTTGGGAAATACCTGCAAATCAATATATAATTATAGATCCTCCTCGATTAAATACGACAGATTCTTCTAAATATTATTACAAAATCTCAAAAATAAAAAAGGATACTTCTATAGTTTGCGGCTATATTTCACCTTATAATGATAAACCGGCATTAGTTAATGATAGTTTAATATATTATTCATCCCAAAGTATCAATCAAGTGGAAAGTAGATATAATGATTTTTGGTGGGAATATAATATTCTTACCTTGAAGAGCGGGCAAGAAACGACCATTAATTTAAAAATTCTTGAAAAGAGAAATGTAAAAGAAGAATGTAAATTAAAAAGAATATTAATATTTAAATGGTCCGACTCTGTTAGTCAGAGAAATATATTCCCTATAAATGTAAAAGCTGACAAATTTATTAAACATTATATATACTCAAGGGATACATTGGATTATTGGAATCGTTCTTTAGAATATATCCTTTCATATAAAGTTCCTCTAGTGTCAAAAGATCATTCAGAAAGTGTATATACTTTAGGTTTTAAAATTGTTGCACCAAAGGTTACAAAACAAGAAACGATATTTGTAAGTGTATTTGTAGATAAAGGTGTATGTAGTAAAGAATTTGATTTACCTTTAATTGTAAAGCCATAATATCAAAGCAGCCTAACAAGCGCATCAACCCGACCGCAAACACGGTGCGGGGTATTTGCAGTTTTCGGCTTTGTATTTTTCGTTCGGCAAACTTATGTAACATGATCGTACAAAATTAATAAACTTGCCTCCGGTGCGTACGAAGAAAGTTACGCACCTCCGGCTTAATCATCGGCTTGGTCATTTCATTGCAGCCCGTTAGTTATGTGCGGCGGGTTATGCGCAAGGCCGTTAGGGCGCTTATAACAATATCGCAAAAGTATAATTATTTTTTGGGGAGTA
>CAZRMA010000642.1:0-2218 GCA_964600655.1 uncultured Ignavibacteriaceae bacterium | reverse complement strand
TACTAAATCTCGAATTCATATTGTTCAGCATAGTGATTGGAATGAAAACAACACGACAGCAGATGATTTAACTTATGTTAAAGATAATACCGGCTATATAAAAATTCCGGATGGAAATGTTATCGGGAATGGTTCTCCCGGATTTAAAACTGAAGAAAAAGTAAATTGGAAAAAGTATATCGCCAATCCTAAAATTATTAAGATATGGGGAAAAGCAATTGAAATTGCGAATAGATACAATGGCCAGGATGGACGGTATAAAAATCCTGCTATAGCCAAAGGCGGAATGGATTTTTCCGATGTATCGGAAACCTGCTGGATTTTTGGATTTAATTACCTGGAGAACACAAAACAATTCTTTAAGGAGTTTGCTTCATCAAAGAAATAATTTTTATAATTCTATCTGTTAGTATTTTACTTGTGTTTTTCTCTGGTGAGAGCAAAGCCAAAACAAATACCATGGTAAAAAAGCCGACAATTTGTGTAATTGGCGGAACGCCTTCAACAGATGATATTATTAAGGAAATACCAAAAGAAATAAAAGAAAAGTATAATATTATTTCATTCAACCGCCCTGGTTTTGGTGGAACTCCAAATTCAATAATGAGCAAGCAAAAATTATTTGAGCTGGCTAAAAAAGCCGGACTAAAGAAAAATGACTTTGGTATTATTGGTGTTAGCGGCGGCGGACCGTTAGCCATTCTTATAGCAAATAAATTTAACTTATCTCACTGCGGAGTTATTAGTGGAATGGTATCTAGAGAAGCATATTTTGCCTTTGCTGATTCTACCTTTACAAAACCTTTGATGAGCAGCACTCTGCTTGGATTTGATACTTTTAAAACGAAAGTTGAATCCTTTCCACATGTAGACGAAATTCTTAAGCAAGCTGAAAGTCCAAAAGATTTAGCTATTAGAGGCTGCTTTGATGAACTTAACTTTATCTTATCTGACTCTTTGTTTACAACAAAGGATTTTAAAACAGTGAATATAACCTGGTGGCACGGTGAGAAAGATAAAAATGTCGCTTTAGGAAGTGTAAAATTATTTTTAAGAAATTTTAAAAAAGCTAAATTAAATATTATTCCAAATGAAAGTCATACAATTGATGCGCGTATATATGTGGACAAAATAATTAAAAGTTGGGAAAGTAATTCAAAATAATTTACAGCGTTTATTTGCTGCACTGATAAATACAAATAAAGTTACAAAAATAAAATAGACACTTTTCAATTATAGATGCATTAACTGTTCAACCCTTAACCGCCCCTTCCGTTAAACCTTGAATAATATATTTCTGGAATAAAGCTATTAAAATTATAACCGGGATAATTGCAATAACCGCTGCGGCCATAATGTAACCCCAGGGAATTTGTCCATGAAGCCCTTCAAACAATGCAATACCGACCGGGACGGTTCTTGCTTTATAATCAATTGTAAACATCAAAGCAAAAAGGAATTCGTTGAAAGAATAAATGAAGATTAACATAAAAGTTGAAAAGGCTCCAGGCAGAGCAAGCGGGAAAATTATTTTTCTTAAAATCTGAAACCGTGATGCACCGTCAACAAGTGCAGCTTCGTCAAGTTCTTTTGATAATTGGGATAGATGACTTAACATAATCCATAATGCTAATGGAAGTCCAATTGTTATGTAAGGAAATATTAAAGCATAGTAAGTATTTATCCAATTAAATGTTGTCATCATTTTGAATAGATAACCGACAATACTTATTTGCGGGAACATTGAAAATCCAAGCAATGCAAGTGGAATAAAAATCTTTCCGGGGAATTTAAGTCTTGTAATTGAATATGCTGAAAGGCTTGCAAAAAAAGTTGCGAAGAAAGCAGCAACCAGGGAAATAATTACACTGTTTCGTAAGTAGTCGAGTAGATGTACTGACTTTGAAGTAAGTACTTGAATGTAATTATTAATTGTAACTATAAAAGGAACATTAGTGGATAAAAAATCAGGATGTTCATTCAGTGAAACAATTATCATCCAAGCAAATGGAGCTATGCAGAAAATAAAAAGGAAAGTTGCGCCGGAGTAAATTAATATTTTTTTAATTCGCTCTTCTTTCATTTTATTTCCCCGGCAAAATTTCCAAGTTTTATGTAAAGTACAGCCAATGCAGATGCGATTAAAAATATCACAACTGAAATAGCAGAGCCGTAGCCGTAATCTCCGGTGATATAATATTTAAACGCATATAGAGAA
>CAZRMA010000641.1:0-2223 GCA_964600655.1 uncultured Ignavibacteriaceae bacterium | reverse complement strand
GCCCTGATCTTCTTTGCAAAGAAGATGGCAAACAGGAAAGCAAAAACATAATAAGGAAATCCCTGTGTGAACCAGCTTGCAATTCCATAACGGTATGTAAACTCCCCCACTCCTAAAATTCCACCGTACCAGGTGGAAACATTAGTGAGAATAAATAGAAACAATCCTACTTTTCTGCCTGAAAGGAGATAATCATCTGCCTGCCCTTTTGTATTTCTTCCGGAAATAAATCCGATCAGAAGTACAATTCCGAAGAATAGAATGATTATAAAAATATCGAGATTGTTAAACGAGATCATGTAATTTCAGCAAATTGAAGTCCCTGATAACAAAAATAATCCCCCCTTCAATTTTTAATTGAACATAATCTTTTTCAGCAACATTGCTTGTACTTTCTTTGCTACCAAAAGGAAGCAATGATTTCGTTAGAGGATATTTTAATCCTTGTGATGTTATTTTAGTTTTATCATCTAAACCATAAACAGAAATTGTTTCACCCTTGATAGTATCGAGTTCAACCTTCCCTGAATAAGGAGTAAGTATAGATTTTTCTGAAATGATCCTGATTTTTATTTTGTGAAAAAACTTTTTCACAATTCCAAGATTACAAAAACTATGATCGAGTCTATCGCCGATTGCCCCAAGTAAAATCACTTCAACATATTTCTTTTTAATAGCAAACTTCAGACATTTTTCTACATCTGTATCATTCTGTCTTTTTATCCGGATTATTTTTGATTTATCATTAAAATATTTGAGAGTTTCATCTTTTACAGAGTCCAAATCTCCAATAATATAGTCCGGGATTAATCCAAGATTTTTCGCTGTGTTTGCTCCGCCATCGGCACAAATTAATCCGTTGTAATCAATTGATTGTAAATATTTTATAATACTCTTTGAAGGTGCCTTTCCGTTTGCTAGTATAATACATTTTTTCATTTTAATGTTTTTTAATTTAAATATGCTGTAAAGATATGCCGGATTTTTAAAATCTCACATATCTGTTTTTAATTACAAACCAACCTGAACGCCGGCAATAAAATTTCTTTCTGCGGCCGGGAAAAACTCAGGCCCAATTGCATTTGCTGAGTAAAGTTTATCAAAAATATTATTTACCTGCACAAATATTTTAGAACTGTTTAATGCATCAATCGGTTTGAACTGATAACTTGCCGTAAAATCTGCTGTGAAATACGCTTCATTTTTGTTATCTGTGTATGAAATAAATCCCGGGAATTGATTGAGATATTCTGAAATATTATTATCGTAATTATCCGAGAAGAAAGCACCAGCATACTTTCCAGTTAACTGCAAAAATATTCCGTTGTAATTATAACTTATTCCCAGGTTTGAAAGAAAATCTGGAAAGCCGCTTATTCTGTTCCCACTCAAATCCAGGTAGTCAACCGAGCTCAGATATTGTTTTCCATCTTCAATCTTATTTTGACTTAAAGTTGCATTTCCGGTTATCTGAAATCCCTGAAATACATTTAGTAATGCGGTAAATTCAATTCCGGAATGAACAGTTCTGTTAACATTTCCCGTTACAGGCTGACCGAATCTATCAACCTGTCCGTTCTTAACAATTTCATTATCAAACAGCATATAAAACAAATTTAAAGTTAGATTAATATTTTTAAATTGTAATGAAGAGCCAAGTTCAAAGTCGTTCATGGTTTCCGGTTTTACAAGCGGTTCATTATAATTATATGTTCCATCGGAATTTTGTTTAAACTGGGGGACAGCACCACCACTTGATTCCCCCGCATCATAATATGTTGTTAATCTTGGTTCTCTCGATACTCTGGCGTAAGACAAATAAATATTAAAGTTATCGTAAAACTTTGCATTTATTCCTAAACGCGGATTAAAAAATAAATTGTGAACTGAAAAATCATGTTTAAGAAATCTTTCGTTATACAATCTGTATTTATGATAGGCCACCTGAATTTCACCTAGCACAATAAACATATTATTCAGATTATATTCTTCGTGAACAAATCCGTTTAAAATATCCTTTCCACCATTGTAGAAGTAATAATGATAACTTTTAGTCAACCCCACTGGCAGATTTTCACCAAAGTTTACCGCTCCCCAGTGATCGGATTTATGTTTTCTGAATTCACCACCTACAATTAATTCACCATTAGCATGCTTATAACTAAATCTTGGAATCCAGCCAAATTGCTCATTATTAACCTGTGCGCGAATCAAGACATTTCC
>CAZRMA010000640.1:0-2225 GCA_964600655.1 uncultured Ignavibacteriaceae bacterium | reverse complement strand
AAGGCAAGCAAAAACAAATTGTCTGTTATTAATTTTTTTATAAAAATAAGAATTTTGGAAGGTTTTGTAATTATTTTTTAAAAAATTTATTTAAAGTTATGAAAAAAAAATAAAACGATAACTTAATCGATTTATGACGTATATGTTTATCATCTGTGTCAACTAAATTTTCACAACCTAAATTCCTCTCTAAATAAATTATTTATTAGGAAAATAATTTTATATTAATTGGTTCTCTTACTATGAATCCATTCTTGAACATTACCTTTTTTAATTGTAGTAATTTAACAAATCAATATTTTTATTTACTTTTGCCTCTGCAAAGACGCTGTAACCGGAAAAAAGATCACAACAAAATATGGGCTTCTATTGCTGCTCAATTGGATATGGGAACTAAGATACGAGCAGTTTTTATTTAGATATAATTGAAACATGTTGACAGGAAAATGATCAACTAGCTTAGGATTTATATTAGCCGTTTAAGATATTTATTTTTTAATATTCAATGTATTATTATTTTAATATTCAGAAATTGTATTTTTTTTGATTATGAAATAATAAATACTAGTAAAATCAGCATGATTAATAATTTCATAAACAAAATTATAATTTAATCAAAAGGGAAAAATTATGTATCCAATCAAATTATTTATAGTATTTTTTTTACTGTCTACAATTTTTATTAATGGTGCAGATAAGCAAAATATAATCGTAATAAATACAGATCTTGGCACCGTTAAAATAAACAGAGAAATATACGGCCAATTTGCAGAGCACTTAGGGCATTGTATCTATGGGGGAATTTGGGTTGGCGAAGAGTCTCCGATTCCAAACACAAGAGGAATTAGAAATGATGTTGTGTCTGCATTGAAAGAAATAGATGTCCCAGTTATTCGCTGGCCTGGCGGATGCTTTGCCGATACATACCATTGGAAAGATGGTATCGGACCAAAAGACAAACGTCCTTCAATTATTAATTCAACCTGGGGAGGAGTTACAGAAGATAATAGTTTCGGGACTCATGAATTCCTGGATTTCTGCAGCATGCTTGGTGCAGAACCATACATATGTGTAAATGTTGGAAGCGGTACAGTTCAGGAAGCTGCTGATTGGGTTGAATATGTTAATTCTGATACAAAAAGTCCAATGACAAATCTAAGAAAGAAAAACGGACGTGATAAATCTTGGAATGTAAAATATTGGGCTGTTGGAAATGAAAGCTGGGGCTGCGGCGGAAATATGACACCTGATTATTATTCTGATCTTTTTAAAAGGTTTTCAACTTATATGCGTTCAGGTAAACTTTATAGAGTTGCAAGCGGTGGAACCGATCAAGATTATGATTGGACAGAAACAGTTCTTAAAAAAACACAGAACTATAGAAATTTAATTCAAGGTTATTCTTTTCATTATTATACAGTTGCACATGGTTGGGATAATAAAGGTTCGGCTACAAATTTTGATGAGAATGATTGGTTTGCAACTATGAAAAATACATTAGTAATGGAAGGGCGTCTTGATCGTCATATCGCATTGATGGATGAATATGATCCTGATAATAAAATAGGTTTAATTGCTGATGAATGGGGAAACTGGTTTAACGTTGAACCTGGTACAAATCCCGGATTTCTTTTCCAGCAAAATACACTTCGCGATGCAGTAACCGCAGCTCTTTATCTTAACATATTTAATAACCATGCTCGTCGGGTAAAGATGGCAAATGTTGCTCAAATAATAAATGTATTACAGTCAATGGTTCTAACTAAAGGTGATCAGCTCGTTAAGACTCCAACATTTTATGTTTTCAAAATGTATAAAGTTCATCAAAATGCTACATTACTGCCAATTAATGTTCGGTGTGATGATTACAATTATGATGGAATGACTTTGCCAAGTATCAGTGCTTCAGCTTCAAAAGATAGCTTAGGGAAAATTCACATATCGTTGAGCAATATTGATCCGGATAAAGATAGAAGTGTGGAAATCGATTTAAGAGGATCTAAGGATTTAACAATTTCAAATGGAGAAATTATTAACTCTAAAAACATGAATGATTATAATGATTTTGGAAAACCTGAAAAAGTGGATATTAAAGATTTCAAAGATTTCAGTATACAGAACAATGTCTTGAAAATTAATTTGCCTTCAAAATCAGTTGTTACTATTGAATTAGATTGATTGTAGTGAGTATAAATTTACGTTAAAATATTTCTTCTTATAAAAAT
>CAZRMA010000639.1:0-2225 GCA_964600655.1 uncultured Ignavibacteriaceae bacterium | reverse complement strand
TTTCAATTCATGATTTCAATCAACTCTTTTTGAGGTTAATTTCTGTAAGTTCCTTCTATTACTTGCAATTAAAGGAAAATATTTTATTATATGACATGATTCCCATTATTATTGACATGCTATGAAAAAAATAACCGCCATCGGCGAAATTCTATTTGATGTTTACCCACACAATAAAAAATTAGGCGGTGCTCCGTTTAACTTTATCTATCATATTATAAATCTGACCGGTGAAGGAAATTTTGTAAGTAGAGTTGGAAAAGATGAACTTGGAAATGAAATATTAAAATTTTTAAGTGATCATAATATTTCATCAAAATATGTTCAAATTGATGAAGATAATAAAACCGGAGTGGCAAAACCGGTTTTGAATGAAAAAAAAGTTCCGGAATGGGTGATTGAAAAAGAACGCGCATACGATTTTATTGAAAATGATTCAAACCTTTCAAAACTTATAACTGAAGAAACAGATTGTCTTTATTTTGGTACGCTTGCTCAGAGAGAAAAAGTTTCACGGAATACAATTCAATCATTCTTCCCAAACAAAATTAATTTCTTTTGCGATTTAAACATTCGGCAAAATTTTTATTCAAAAGATATATTAAACAAATCTCTTGCTGCTGCGGATGTTTTGAAGTTAAATTCGGATGAAATAAAAATAATTAACAAAGAATTTTTTAATAATGAAATCAATCTAAATGATTTACCTCAAAAATTAATTGATAGTTTTAAAATAGAATTACTCTGCCTAACAAAAGGCGAAGATGGTGCTGACCTGTTCAAAAGTGATGAAAAGAATTCAATTAAAATTCCTGCAGAAACAATTGTGGATACAGTTGGTGCAGGAGATGCTTATGCTTCAATATTATGTATTGGTTATTTGAACAAATGGGAGTTGCAAAAAATAAATGAACTTGCTTCTAAGTTTGCTAATGAAATTATAAAAGTAAATGGTGCCTTGCCGGACAATGATTCTGTTTATTCAAGCTTCAAAGAGAAAATGAGATAACGACCGATGCTTTCAAATAATAAAAAATTATATATCCAGCTTTATAGTATTCACGGACTTATACGCGGGCACGACCTTGAATTAGGAAGGGATGCAGATAACGGCGGGCAGACTAAATATGTTTTGGAACTGGCAAAAGCTTTAAGTGAATACAATCAAGTTGATAAAGTTGAGCTCGTAACGCGATATATAAAAGATAAAAAGGTTTCCCCGGATTATTCACAGACATTTGAGCAAGTAAACGACAAGCTTAGTATCGTTAGAATTAGATGCGGTGGAAACAAATACATGCGTAAAGAGCTTTTATGGAATCACCTGGAGGAATTTGTTGACAAAAGTGTTAAGCATATAAAATCATTGGGAAGGTTTCCGGATATTATCCACAGCCATTATGCAGATGCCGGTTATGTTTGCAGCGAACTCACAAAATTTTTTGGAATTCCATTCATACATACAGGGCATTCTTTGGGCAGAGATAAGCTTCGCAGACTTTTAAATGACGGAGTTCATAAAGAAGATATTGAAAAGAGATATAAAGTTAATCATAGAATAAAAGTTGAAGAAGAAGTTATTTATTATGCTGATGCAATTATTACCAGCACAAAACAGGAAATTCAAAAACAGTATGGAGATTATGAAAATACTAATAAAGATAAATTTATAGTTATCCCTCCCGGCGTAGATTTGGAAAAGTTTTATCCATACAATTCTAAAGAAGGTGCTACTGATGAAGCTGAAAGAATGAAAGGAATTATTGAAGAAAAGCTTTTAAAGTTCTTTGTTCATTATGATAAGCCATTAATCCTTTCCGTGTGCAGGCCCGATAAACGTAAAAATATTTCCGGGCTGATAACCGCTTACGGTGAAGATAAAGAACTTCAAGAAAAAGCTAACTTGGCAATATTCGCCGGGATAAGAAAAGATATTCAAGAGATGCCCGATAACGAAAGAGAAGTGTTAACGGAAATGCTTTTGTTGATGGACAAATTTAATCTATATGGAAAGATGGCAATTCCTAAACGTCATGACACAGAACATGAAGTGCCTCAGTTATATAGAATTGCCGCTGAGACAGGCGGAGTATTCGTTAATGCTGCGTTGGTCGAGCCCTTTGGTTTAACCTTGATTGAAGCCGCCGGCAGCGGAGTTCCGGTTGTGGCCACAGATGACGGCGGGCCGCAGGATATTTTAACAAATCTTAATCACGGTGTCTTAG
>CAZRMA010000638.1:0-2226 GCA_964600655.1 uncultured Ignavibacteriaceae bacterium | reverse complement strand
CTGGCTAAATAAAATGCAGAAACTATATCATTAACATATTTTGGAATATCATATTCACCTTCCGATGTTTTGGCTTTGCCTTTTCTTTGATCGAAAAATGCCGAGAAGTCCCGGCTGTAACCACCTTCTCTAATATGCTGCTCGAACCTCCATGGAAACAATCCTTCTTTATCAATATAAGTAACATACCTGTCACGAACTTTATAAATCCAATCGAAGCTTGGTACAGTGTTTACTTCAAATGTTACGAAATATGCCTCACGCCCTGAAATTCTTTTCATTTGCGGTATGCTGAATGAGGCAACACCAGCAGTAACAAATCCATATCTAACATCGAATGTTAATTTCTCACCAACTTTAAACGCATTATTTTCAACTTTTCTAAATTCACTAACAGTATCCTGCGGGTTGTCAATGCTATATACAGTTTGTACGCATATAATTATTAAAGTTAGAACTACATAAACTTTAGATTTCATTAATTTTCTCCGTTAGTTACAAGAATTTTATAAATTTTACTAACTTCTAAAAATACATCTGTCACTTCTATGGTACTCATACAATTTAACCGCTCACACTGTTCCCTATTACAGTTTTGACAATCTATTTTTGGGCTAAAAATAACACTTTTAGTATTATATGGTCCCCATCTTCGAGGAGAACATGCTAAAATTTTTGGGTAAAACCCGATTATATATTTATTCAATGCGGCGGCAATATGAATTGGCCCGGTTGAATTTGCTATAAATATACTGCAAAAGTTAATCAAAGCTATAAGTTCTGCCAAATTAAAAATACCTGCAAAATTCTTTACATTTTCATTAATCACTAATGAATCGCAAAGTGGTTTTTCTTCTTTACTACCCGTTAAAATAATTTCAGAATCCAATTTAGATGATATTAATAAAATTAATTCTCGTAATTTTTCAATCGGAAGATCAACAGCACTTCCCCCGCTTCCAGGATGAACTATAATAATCTGTTTTGTAAAATCGATTTTTTCTTTAATCATAAGATCACGTACTTTTTTGGTATCTTTTTCATTCGGATTGAGATTAAAGATTACATTCTGTTTATTTACCTCTTCATCAATTCCGAATTTTTTCAGAAGGCTCACATTAAATTCAAGTTCATGTTTTTGGGCATATTTTCTGTGTTCATAAATTTTGTTGTTGAACAAAAAAGAATACCATCTGTAGCCTGTTCCAATCCTCTGTCTTATATTGCTTAAATAAATTATTAGAGATGTTTGCAATGTGGGATATACAATAATTGCAGAGTCAAATTTTTTTTCGGATATCGGCTGAACATTTTTGCGGATTAAAATTTTGCCGTCTTTTTCCTTCAGCAAAATTATATCATCAATGCAAGGATGATTCTTAACAACATCTTTGGTATAATCTCTTATTAAAAAAGTAATCTTACAATCAGGGAAGTGCCGTTTAATAATCTCTGCGAGGGGAAGTGAAAGTACAACATCTCCTATTCTATCTGTTCTAACAATTAATAAATTTTTAGGTTTAATCATTTTCTGGAAACGTAAGGATTGTCTTTAATATAAAATCTCCAAGGCAAATGGATAGATTTTTTAATTCCGATTCTTTCTGTAACAACAATTTTATTTGCGGAAATTTTTCTTTGATTTAATATGAAAATTTCGTCGCCGGTTAAATCAATTGTGTTATATCTTTTATCAATATCAAATGATTTACATAATTTCCCGGGTCCATTAGTTAAATTAATTTTTTCTTTTTCATTTAACAAATCATGTCCAAATCTATTATTTGACATTTCTTTAATTCCCAAAATAGGTTCAACGGCTCTTAATAAAACAGCTGTTCCAACATCCTTCACTCCTGTAACAACATTGCAGCAGAAATGTGCCCCGTATGTGAAATAAACATAAAAAAACCCGCCTTCACCAAACATAATTTCGTTTCGTTTTGTTTTACCAATAAAAGTATGCGCGGCCTCATCAATAGTTCCATCATAGGCTTCCACCTCTACTATTTTTCCAGCGAAAGTTTTATTTCCCGAAATTTTTACTAAAATCTTTCCGAGAAGATTTTGCGCAACTAAAACAACATCGTGAGTATAAAAATCTCTACAAAGTTTCGGAAGGCTTAGTAATGAATCCATGTTAAAATGATAAGAAAATTATGAAGGTAAATTTTTATGAAATAATATTTCTAGATTTGATATCAAAGCTTGGCTTTTAATTCTTCT
>CAZRMA010000637.1:0-2241 GCA_964600655.1 uncultured Ignavibacteriaceae bacterium | reverse complement strand
ACGGTAAAACACTTTGCACTGAAGCAATCAATAAAGCCATTGACGAATGCAGTGAAGCTGGCGGGGGAATAGTTATTGTCCCAAAAGGTGAATATTTAACCGGAGCAATTCATTTAAAAAACAATGTTAATCTTCATATCTCAAAAGGCGCTATTGTTAAGTTTAGCACTAATCCAAAAGATTATCTTCCTATTGTGCTTGCAAGATGGGAAGGTATAGATCTTATGAATTATTCTCCTTTGATTTACGCTTATGGACAAAAAAATATCGCTTTAACGGGAGAAGGATTGTTGGACGGACAAGCTGATAACAAGCATTGGTGGCCATGGAAGGGTAAAAAAGCATTTGGCGCTATGGATAATTCTAAAAGTCAAAATGATTCGTTAAGTCGCCCAAGATTAATGAAAATGAATGATGAAGAAATCCCGGTTGAAAAACGAATTTTCGGAGAAGGAACTTATTTGCGTCCTACGTTTGTTGAGTTTTATAAATGTGAAAATATTTTAATACAGGGAGTTACTTTAAAAGATGCTCCATTTTGGTTCTTGCATCCTGTGCTTAGTAATAATATTACTGTTAAGGATGTAACAACTAAAGGCTTAGGTCCAAATAATGACGGTTGTGACCCTGAATCATGTTCCAACATTTTAATAAAAGGATGCACATTTAAAAATGGAGATGATTGTATTGCAATTAAATCAGGTAGAAATAATGACGGAAGAAAAATTAATGTCCCAAGTAAAAATATCATAATTCAGGACTGCAAAATGGAAGATGGGCACGGTGGGGTTGTCATTGGGAGTGAAATAACCGGGGGGTGTTGGAATGTTTATGCAGAAAATTGTGAGATGGATAGTCCGAATTTAGAAAGAGCATTGCGTATTAAATCAAATTCTAAGAGAGGCGGAGTTGTTAAAAACATTTATATGCGAAATGTTAAAGTTGGACAGGTTAAAGAAGCAATAGTGACATTAAATCTTCTATATGATCCTAAAGAGGCTGAAGGATATGATTTTAAACCTGTAATTGAAAATATCAACCTAAATAATATCACGAGCAATAAAAGCAAGTATGTTTTATTTTTTGACGGACTTGAAAATTCTAAAATTAAAAATATAAAAATTTCTAATTGTAAATTTAACGGAGTTAGCAATGGAAATTTTATATCAAATGTTGAAGACATTATTCTTAAAAATGTTTACATAAATGGGGAACTTCAAAATCAAAAGATGTATTTAAAATAATAACCGAACTATTCTATCTTAAATAATTTTTCAATAAATATTTCTGTTCCAATAATATAAGCATTTAACAATAGTAATTTGATTAATTATTGAAATAATAAAACCATAAGGGTTAAATATTTATTTGTAGTTTATTTGTATTGCTGTTACTATATTATGGGTCAACTCAGATGTTAGTTTTTAGTGTTACAAATACCAACTACTATTTCATTGATTATGAAATTTTATTATTTATTCAATTAAGATTAAATGCTTATTAATGACATTTCTAAAGATTAAAAAATATATTTTATTAACAATTGTTGCTTTAATAACTATAGGAGCAACTCAACCCACTGTTACACTATTTACTATCGGAGACTCTACAATGTCTATCTATCATCCACCTTCTTTAATAGTTGGCTGGGCGCAAGTTCTTCCTGATTATTTTACATCTAGTGTAACTGTCGTAGATGCCGCCATAAGTGGTCGTAGTTCTAAAAGTTTTATTGATGAGGGTCACTGGGATGAGGTTATAAAACAAGTAAAGCCAGGTGATTTTGTTGTAATTCAATTTGGTCACAATGATGAAAAAAGTGATTCATTAAGGCATACAGATCCTTACTCTACTTTTACGGCAAATTTAAAAAAGTTTGTTGAGGAAACTAGAGCAAAGGGAGGAAATCCCATTTTATGTACTCCAATTGTCAGAAGATATTTTAATTCAGACAGTACTTTAATGTTTACACATGGCAAGTATCCCGATGCAGTAAGAAAATTAGCTGCTAGCTCAGATGTGCCGTTGGTAGATATGGAATTAAAAACTAAAGCTTTGGTTGAAAGTTATGGTCCCGACAGTTCTAAACAACTTTATGATTTTGTTGCACCAGGACAGTCTCCGCTTTACCCAAATGGTGTTGAGGATAATACTCATTTAAGTGAAAAAGGTGCGTTAGAATTTGCTAAATTATTTATTGAAGGTATAAAGGAGTTAAATCTAGGGTTGTCTAATTTTATA
>CAZRMA010000636.1:0-2244 GCA_964600655.1 uncultured Ignavibacteriaceae bacterium | reverse complement strand
AACCGCTTTCACATCCAATTGAAAGCGTAAATAATTTTAGAGAAGATGAAGTTAAGCCCTCAATTAAAAGAGAAGAAGCTTTAAAAAATGCACCTGACAAAGATGAAGAATTTTTTAAAGTTCCAAAAGTAATTGGGGAAAGTTAATTTATTTTTGATTAATAATATTGCCTGATTATGAAAAAAGTTAAGTCACAAATATTATTGTCACACTGAGCTCGTCGAAGTGTGAATTTGTTCTAAGTTGTCAGTCTTCGACAGGCTCAGACTGGAAGTTTAAGATTTCATTCAGTAGCAAGGTTTAAAAAGTAATTTTTATGATTCTTGGTGTTATTCCAGCCCGATTTGCATCCACCCGCTTAATGGGGAAACCACTTGCCGATATAGGCGGCAAACCAATGATTCAGCATACTTATGAAAGTTCATTAAAATCCAAACTGCTCCAGCAAGTTATTATTGCAGTAGATGATGAAAAAGTCGCTGAGGTTGCAAAAAAATTTGGGGCAAAAGTAATTATGACTCCAAAAGACATAGCTACCGGTTCTGATAGAATAGCTTATGTAGTTAATGAAATGAATGACGTTGATATTGTAGTTAATATTCAAGGTGACGAACCATTTATTGCCGGAACCATGATCGATCAAGCAATTGAGCCGCTGCTTTTTGATCCTAATGTTTCGGTTTCAACTCTTGCAAAAAAAATAGAAACCGTTGAAGAATTAAAATCATCATCAATCCCTAAAGTAGTTTTTGACTATCATAATTTCGCACTTTACTTTTCGAGATCCCCAATTCCATATGTACGAGAGGCACGCTCAAATCTTGAAAAAATAAAAAAGGCCGACATATACAAGCACATCGGGTTGTATGTTTATAGAAGAGAAGCTTTATTTAAATTTACGCAATTAGCTCCGACTGATTTAGAGCAAATAGAAAAGCTTGAGCAGCTTCGAATGCTTGAGAACGGTATGAAAATAAAAATTGTAGTAACTGAATATGATAATCTTGCGGTCGATACTCAAGAAGATTTAGAACGAGCTAGAAATTATTATTCAAAAAGAAATATTAAACAATAAATAATGAAAACACCAAATAAAGTTCGGTTAGCTTTTCTTCCTACCCCGATTCAAAAGATTAATTTTGAAGGAAAGAATTTTTTAATTAAGCGTGATGACATGACTGGTTTTGAATTAACCGGTAATAAAGTCAGGAAACTTGAATACTTAATTTATCAGGCGAAAAAAGAAAAAGCTGATTATGTTTTTACTGAAGGCGGCGAGCAGTCAAATCATGCACGGGCCACTGTTATAGCAGCTTCGCAGCACGGAATTAAATCAAAAATATTTCTATGGGGACAAGATAGAGCAAACCCTGAGGGGAATCTTTTTCTTGATAAATTTTTTAATTCCGAAATTAAGTTTTTGAATAAAAAAGATTATGCAAATGTGAATGATGTGATGTTTGAAGAAAGACAAAAATTTCTTAAGAAAGGGAAAAATGTATTTGTAATTCCGGGTGGCGGGTCAACTACCTTAGGTATTTGGGGGTACATTTCATTTATAAATGAGCTAAATCAGCAAATTGATATTAGCAAACTAACTGGAATTACCTCAGCTTCAGGTTCTGGCGGCACTTCTGCTGGACTTTTGGTTGGGGCAGCGATGCTAAATTTAAAACTAAAAGTTTATGCTGTGAATGTTATTCATCCAAAAGAAATTATCAGAAAGAAAATATTGCAGCTTGCGGAAGCCTGTGTTCTCGATTATAAATTGAATTGTACTATAAACCCTGATAATCTAGTAATTCTTGATGGATATTCATCTGAGGGATATAAAAATATTTCCATTGATAAATTGAAGCTGATAAAAAAATTCGCTCTTTCTTCTGGAATTATTTTTGACCCTGCATACACTGGTAAAGCATTCAAAGCTTATTACGACAACTTCTTAAGTAAAAATAAAGGTATGATAAATTTATTTATCCATACTGGCGGCATATTTGGTGTGTTTGACAAACGGGAAAAATATTTGAGTGTTTAACAAATTGATTTGTAAATCAATTTTAATTTGAATTTATAAAACGTAATTTTGGAACATGGATTGTATATTTTGTGATATTGTAAACCATAAATCTGATGCAGAATTATTATTTGAGAATGAAAAAATAATCTCTTTTCTAGATATCAATCCCATGAATTATGGACATGCATTAGTTATTCCCAAGCAGCATTATGAAAATTTTCTTA
>CAZRMA010000635.1:0-2245 GCA_964600655.1 uncultured Ignavibacteriaceae bacterium | reverse complement strand
CAAGACCAAAATACCGGTGGAATTTGGAATGATGTTTATATTAAATATGGATACAAAGTTTTTATTGAAAACATAAAAATCACATCTACTTTTAACGAAAGTTATGAAGATGCTCGGCTTCATTTTAATTTTAATTATAATTGCTCCGGCAAGCTCCCAATTGAGACTAAAATTGAATTTCAAATTATATCTCCCGCAAATAAAAAAGTAACCGAAAAAATTCAAGTCTTTCTACAACCGGGTAAAAATGATTTATCTCATTCAATTAATATTTCACATCCTCAATTATGGTGGAGTTGGGATTTTGGAGAACAAAATCTTTATGATGTCATAATCAGCTCTGAAGATTTTGAAATGCAAGAACTAAAATTCGGCTTTAGAGATGTTAAGCTTGATAAAGATCAACAAGTATTTTTAAATGGGAAAAGAATTTTCTTAAGAGGAACTAATATAATTCCTACTCAATTTTTAAGTGAGTTAACTAATGAAAAAATCGAACGAATTGTAACTCTAATTAAAAAAGCAAATATTAATGTTGTTAGAGTTCATGCACATGTAAACCGGAAAGAACTTTATGATGAATTTGATAAGCAGGGAATTTTAATATGGCAGGACTTCAGCCTTCAATGGACTTACGATACGTCAACTATATTTGCAGATAATGCTGTAACACAAATTAAGGAAATGGTTAGAACTCATTACAATCATCCTTCAATAGTTTTTTGGTGCTGCCACAACGAGCCGGGAGAACAAATTTATTCTCTTGATACCTTGCTTCGGCAGGCGGTGATGAGTGAAGATAGCTCGAGAATAATCCGTACTGCTTCAAATTATGAAGAGCATCCTTATGACGGCTGGTATTGGGGCAATAAAGAACATTTTGCCGCAGCACCAATGGGGCCGCTGGTTACAGAATTTGGAGCACAGGGTTTACCAGAAAAAGAATCGCTGAAAAAATTTATTAATAAAAACGAATTATTTCCGCCGCATTGGGAAACCTGGGAATATCATGATTTTCAAGTAGAGCAAACATTTAACATAGCTAAAGTTGAGATGGGTAAAAGTATTGATGAATTCATTATTAATTCACAAAAGTATCAGTCAGATTTAATTGAAACAGCGGTTAATTTTTACCGCCGGAAATAATATAAAGGTATAACCGGAATTTTCCAGTTTATGTTTATTGACTGCTGGCCTTCAATTACCTGGTCGGTCGTTGATTTTTATGAAAAGCCAAAGCCTGCTTATGAAACATTAAAAAAACTTTATCAGCCTGTTTTTATTTCGACAAATCTCAGGCAAGATCAATATTTCCCCGGTAAAAAAATTCTTATCGATTTTTATATTATTAATGATTATCACAAAAAGTCCAACAACTGTAAATTAAATCTTCTTCTGGATGGGAAAAAATTTCAATCGATAAAGAATATAAATCTTAAGGAAGATGATTTAATATTTATTAGTTATGAATCATTTGAATTCATACTTCCACAAAAGATATCACTTGGCAATCATAAGATTAATTTAGAATTAGTCGATAACTCTAATAAAATTTTATCAAAAAATTTCTTCAGCTTCAAAGTTGTAAATAACATAAAAAAACAATAGAGGGGAAATGATAAATACAATTAAAATATTGATTGCCTTAGTCGCTTTTACATTCGATCTAACGGCAGGTCAGGAATATGTTTTCTTTTCCGACAGTCCAACCAGCAATTATTATGATCCAAGTTATTTATATCAAAATTCGCCAAGCAATGTTGAAAGATATAATGATGATACAAAATTTCCTGTGAGTGCAACAGAATATTTTTCCGGATCTAACAGTTTAAAACTTCATTGGACTTCTAAAGTCGGTGGTGATTGGGGTGCTGCTGTTGCTGCCCCAGGATGGCCTGGAATTGATGTCAATATAAAAGATTCACTATCGTTTATGGCGTATTCAGCCACTGACATTGATTCGGTTGATTTACCGACAATTTATCTGGAAGATTTAAAAAATACTAAAACTCCTAAATTATTATTGGCTGATTATTCCGGAAACATTCCCGCACAAACCTGGAATAATATTAAAATCCCCTTAACGATTTTTGAAAATAGTCCAGGCAATGCGGATCTAACGAAAATTAAAACTATTTATTTCGGACAGAGTACTGCAGATAATGTTGAGCACACTATTTATCTTGATGATATTAAAATGACCGGCAATTCTGTATTAGACAGCATTATGAATGGAAAAACTAAT
>CAZRMA010000634.1:0-2246 GCA_964600655.1 uncultured Ignavibacteriaceae bacterium | reverse complement strand
TTAAATTTCATCAATACCGATTGATACATTGTTTCCGGCGGGCTTCCAAATCTGTGAGGTATAAAAAAGTCAGCTAAATGAAGTGCAAGAAAAATAAAAACCACTCCTCCGCTGTAGATCATGAAGCGCGAAAAAAAAGTGCTGTTTTCTGAAGCACGAACAACTTTATATTTCACAGATCTTGCATTGTAATTTTGAAACCACAAACGTATTCCATCAAGAATGTGATAAGCAAAAATTAAAAACAATCCTATTTCAATAATTCTTACCGGAATATTATTGCTGCTGCTCATGAATTCGGCGTAGGCATTAAAAGCAACACCGCCGTCACTTTTAAGCAAAAATAAATTTGCAACGAGATGAACAATTAAATATAGGTAGAGGAATAATCCAGTGAGTGCCATAATGATTTTTTTCCCGACTGAGGAATCGATGAACTTGACAAACCAACCCATAAAGTTCTCCTTTAACGCAGAGTTATTTTTTCGTCCGTAACAATGAAATTGGGAAATTATTATTACCCCTGTGAAAACAAACTTTATTATTGTAGTAGAGGTGTTTCAACGGACGGCTATTTATGAAAATTGTTGCTTCCATTTATGTTTCAAAAATTATCAAATAAAGATTATAAAATCAATTTAAACTACGGTTATTCAAAATAAATTATTAAAAATAATTTAAGAAAATTGTAACATTTAGTAATGCCATCCCTTCGGGATTTATAGTTAATTATTTCTTTTTTTTATAATAATTTCACGCTTTCAGCGTTTGCCTTATAAAAATATCCCGATAGATAAAAAGCCCGAAGGGCTGATATTATTATAACTAAATGAACCTAATTGTCTTAAACCTCGAAGAGGTGATATAAATTTATTTTCTGTAAATCAATTAACCCCTACATTGATTTAAACAATTAATCATTTCATCAAATTTTGAATTTAAATTTAATCGATATATTTTCAGTCAGTTCTTAAAAATTTTTACGGTGTCCCGTACCATAAATTTGGTAAACGGGAATGATAGGGAATCCGGTGATTCATTTTAGAAAAATCCGGAGCTGACGCGCAACTGTAACTCGTATAAACGGGAAGCCAGGAGACCTGCCGTAATAGTAAATAATCAGCCTTCGCGGGTGAGGTTGGATTAACGAAATTCTAATTTCTCATTTCGTTTAACATTCACAAATCCCACGAAGTTACTATCACTAACATTTATTTAGGAGTAACTTCAATGAACAAAAAATTTTTCCTGGTCTTTTTTTTCTTTTCAGTTTCTTTTTCTTATTTAAGCGCGCAGGATTTTACAGTTGAAAAAACCGACTCATCCGGTTTGTACAAACTTTCCAACGTAGTTGTTACAGCCACAAAAATTAATACTTCAACTTTGGAACTTGCAAGTTCAATTTCGGTTATTGATTCACAAGAGATTGCAGAAAAAAATAAAATTAATGTACTTGATTTATTAAGAGACGAACCCGGAGTAGACATTACCCAACAAGGCGGTCCCGGCATGTTAGCTTCAGCATATATTAGAGGCGGAAACAATGATCAGACGTTGGTCTTGATTGACGGGGTTGAAGCTAATTTACCAAATGATCCATCAAACACTTTTGACTTTTCAACTCTCAACACAGATGACATACAAAGAATTGAAATATTAAGAGGGCCGCAAAGTACACTTTACGGTTCCGATGCATTATCAGGAGTGATTAACATCATAACAAAAAAAGGAGTTGGAAAACCTAAATTTTTTCTTTCTACGGAAGGCGGTTCTTACAATACATATAGAGCGAACGGCGGATTTAACGGAAGCACCGGGATTATAAATTATAATTTAAACGCAAGTAAATTTAAGACAGATGGATTTTCGTCTGCTTCATCAAAATATGGAAACACAGAAAAAGACGGAACAACAAATTATTCCGCCGATGCAAATTTGGGTTTAAATCTATCTCAAGATTTTAATTTGAATTTTTTATACAGATATAACAAAGCAAATACAGATTATGATCAATGGGGCGGGCAGTTTGGTGATGACCCTACATATATTTATAAATTAGATGAATCAATTTTTAGAACAGAAGCTAATGTTAATTTCTTTGGCGGAATGTTGAATCAAAAGTATGGTGTGTCGTATTATAAAAATGTCAGGAAATACAGCTATGATTCAACGCTGTATAATCCTTCTTCATCAAAAAGCTTTTACGACGGGAATAAATTAAAATTTGATCTTCAAAATAATATTGC
>CAZRMA010000633.1:0-2254 GCA_964600655.1 uncultured Ignavibacteriaceae bacterium | reverse complement strand
AAATTATGATTAAAGCTGCATTTCAAGGTGAACGCGGTGCATTCAGCGAAATAGCCGCAAAAATATTTTTTGGCGAAAAAATAAAAGTTTCACCATCTTATTCTTTTGATGAAGTTTTTCAAAAGGTAAAAAAGAGTGAAGTAAATTACGGTGTTATTCCAATTGAAAATTCTTTATACGGCAGCATCTTTGAAACTTATGATTTACTTTTAAAATATTCGCTCTCAATTGTAGGCGAATTGAATCTTCAAATTAACCATCACTTGATAGCAGCTAAAAATTTGAAGCTTTCTCAAATTAAAAAAATATATTCCCACCCGCAGGCTTTAGGGCAATGTTCTAATTTTCTTAATTCATTAAAAAACACAAAAGTGCTGCCAGCTTATGATACTGCCGGTTCAGCACTATTAGCAATTAAAGAACAGAATGAAGCGGTTGCGGCAATTACAAGTAAAGAAGCGGCAGAGATTTATAATTTAAAAATATTGAAAAGTAATATCCAAAATAATGAAGAAAACTTTACAAGGTTTTTAATTATTAGTAAAAAGAAAAATCAAAATAAAATATTAAATCCGAAATCTTCATTATGTTTTGAATTAAAAAGCATTCCTGGAGCACTATTCAAAGCATTAAGTGTTTTTGCACTGAGAGACATCGATTTAGTTAAAATAGAATCACGTCCAATTCCTCACAAGCCTTTCCAATATATGTTTTATGTTGATCTTTTGGGTGATTTGAAAAACGATAAAATTAATTTAGCGCTAAATCATCTAAATGAAATTTCGCTCACAGTTAAAAAATTCGGTTCATACGAATCAGGTAAAACATATAAAAGTTGAATTCTTGAAATTGATTTCTAATCAGCTTAAAACTAAATTTGAACACAAAATTTTACGGAGTAATCTTGTCAATACTGAATAAAGCAATTGTTGCGGTCGTTCAAAAGATGCCCAAATCAATTGTATGGATCTTCTCTAAAAAATACATAGCAGGAGAGACTTTACAGGATGCAATTAACACCACTAAATTTCTAAACGAAAAAGGAATTTACGTTACGCTTGATGTTTTAGGCGAAGCTATTCAAAATAAAAATGAAGCGTTAAATTTCAAAAATGACGCAGTAAAAGTTCTTGATGCTATAGTTGAAAATAATTTAATGGCAAATCTTTCACTAAAACCTTCACAAATGGGTTTAAACCTGGATGAAAAATTTGCTTTTGATCAAATCGGTGAACTTTGTGAAAAAGCTAAGGGAATAAATAATTTCGTGCGATTGGATATGGAAGATTCAACGTTAACTGATCTGACTTTGAACTTGTATAAAAAACTTCACGAAAAATTCAATAATGTCGGTGTTGTCGTCCAGGCTTATCTTCGAAGAACGTATGATGACGTTGTACGGTTTAATAAAATTGGAACAAATTATCGTCTATGCAAAGGGATTTATATTGAGTCGCCTAATATTTCCTATAAAAATAAGCAGGCAATTAGAGACAGCTATTTAAAATGTTTAAAAGCTATGTTTAAAGAAGGGAATTATGTTGGCATTGCAACTCATGATGAATATTTGATTAATGAAGCATACAAACTCATTAAAGAAATGAATATTCCGAAAGAAAAATTTGAATTTCAAATGCTGCTTGGTGTGCGGGAAGATTTGCGCGATAAGATTAATAGCGATGGTTACAAAATTAGAATTTACGTACCGTTTGGCGAACAATGGTATTTATATTCAATGAGACGTCTAAAAGAAAATCCGCAAGTTGCGGGTCATGTTTTTAAAAATATATTTTCAATCAATTAAAATTTTTGCTGATGAATGTATTAGGAATTGAAAGCTCATGTGATGAAACTTCTGTTGCGGTTATTTCAAATGATAAGTTAAGAGCAAATTTAATATCTTCACAAGATTTTCATAAGAAATATGGCGGCGTAGTGCCTGAATTATCAAGCAGAGCACATCTTCAAATTGTAAATCCACTTGTTAAAGACGCGTTAAAAATTTCAAATCTCGAACTAAAAGATATCGATCTTGTTTGCGCTACTGCCGGACCTGGATTGATTGGAGCTTTATTGGTAGGTTTAACTTACGCAAAAGGTTTAGCTTATTCGTTGCAAAAACCTTTTATTGGAGTTAATCATATTGAAGGTCATATCTATTCCGGATTTTTGATGGAAGAGCAGCCTGAGTTTCCTTATCTATCAATGGTGGTTTCAGGCGGTCATACACTTTTATTATTAGTTGAGAGTTTCA
>CAZRMA010000632.1:0-2257 GCA_964600655.1 uncultured Ignavibacteriaceae bacterium | reverse complement strand
CTTTAGGTTCCGGTTTTCTTGACATAAGCAGCATTCTGCCTGCAGCAAATAAAACGGCAATGGCAAAGAGTATAAGTAAAATATTGACCGGCAATTTATCAGAAACAATGGCGCCAACCGGGGCAAATAAAAAAGCAGAAATAGTCATCGCTAATCCGCCTTTAACATCAACCAATTTATGTTTGAAGTAAGCGATTAAAGCAATGACAGTTGTTAATCCATTTAATAATAGCGCTAATGGTATTGCAACTTCCTTTACCGGGAAACCGGCCCATTTAAGTACCGGCACATAAATTAAGGCACCGCCTAATCCTAACATTGAGAATAAAAAGGAAGAAGCAAGTATTATAAGTGCGACAATTGTATATAACATTTTTAACCTCTATCAATTTCTGATGAATGGATCATTACTTCTTTGTTTGTACTTTGTGTAAGAGGTACAAGCTCTCCTTCATCTTTTACATGTAAGTATTTAAAATCATTTCCTATTGAATGGAGCTTTTCTTGATTTAACATTGTATTATTTTTCATTTATAATTAAGTAATCATTTACTTACTTTGTAAAGCAAATTTTTTTATTTCTTCAATGCTTTTAAAATTAAAGTGTACATTCTTTTGCAAAAATTATCCACATTCAACTCACTTTTATTCAGCACTAATTCAATATTAAAAGTGATTGGGATTCCCATATACAAAATTGCGACATCCTCAGGGTTTACTTTTTTATCCCAAACGCCTTCGACTATTCCGTCTTTTACCATTTTAATTATGAATTGCTTCTGTTCCAATAAGATTTGGTTTAACTTTTCTTTTAACTCTTTATCTCCTAAGTGGGTGGCTTCAGAAAACAATAGTATCGTAATTCCCCTATTTTCTTTAAGATATTTCACATTCCTACAAAGATAATTATACAATTTTTCTTCGGATTTTATGGGACTGATGACTATGCTTCGCAGTGATCCGATTAAGTCGTTTGCAACATCATCCATTATTCCTTTTATTATATCACGCTTAGATGAAAAGTGACGAAAAATAGCCCCCTCGGAAAATCCTATTTTCTTTGCAAGGTTTCTGGTGGAGATATTATGCAGCCCTTCTTCGGCAATTATTTCTAATACCGCTTTTTTGATCTGCTCTTGTCTTATTTCTGTAGTTTCTCTTGCCATTTCAAATTATTTTAAATAATTATGTAATCACTTACTTACTAAAATATACAAAATATTTTAATTGTCAAGTACTTTTAAAAATATTTTTAAAACATCTTCAAATATTCATCTGGAAAAATAGCGGACGGCACTTTCAATAAATATTAAATTGCTCTGACAAAGTATTTCTTCTTAAAGAACAAAGCAACATTAACCAAACCTATAAGTACAGGGACTTCAACTAAAGGCCCAATTACGGAGGCAAAAGCTTCCCCGGAATTAATTCCGAAAACAGCAATTGATACAGCTATAGCAAGTTCAAAATTATTGCTGGCTGCTGTAAAAGCGAGTGTAGTTGTTTTCGGATAATCTGCTCCAATTTTTCTTCCAAGGTAAAAGGAAACAAAAAACATTATTACGAAATAAAACATTAATGGAATTGCTATTCTGATAACATCCATTGGAATCTTAATTATATACTCCCCTTTTAATGAAAACATTACATAAATAGTAAACAGTAATGCTATCAAAGTAACCGGGCTGATTTTGGGAATAAATTTCTTTTCATACCATTCTTTTGATTTCACTTTTAACAAAACAAAGCGGGTGATCATTCCGCCGAAAAAAGGAATACCAAGATAAATCAATACACTTTCAGCGATTTGTTTAATTGTAACATCGACTGCAAAACTTTTTAATCCAAACCATTGAGGCAAAACTGTAATAAACACGTAAGCATAAACTGAAAAAAATAAAACTTGAAATATTGAATTGAATGCTACAAGTCCAGCTGCATATTCGGTATCCCCCTTTGCTAATTCATTCCAGACAATAACCATGGCAATACATCTTGCAAGTCCAATCATTATTAAGCCTGCCATATATTCAGGATAATTGTGCAGAAATATTACAGCAAGAAAGAACATCAGGAGCGGACCGATTATCCAATTCTGTATAAGAGATAATGAAAGCACTTTAACATTCTTAAATACATCAGGAAGCTCTTCATATTTAACTTTTGCAAGCGGTGGAAACATCATTAAAATTAAACCTATTGCAATAGGAATGTTTGTGGTGCCGGATTGAAATGAATTCCAGAAGTCAACAATCCC
>CAZRMA010000631.1:0-2262 GCA_964600655.1 uncultured Ignavibacteriaceae bacterium | reverse complement strand
ACATCGGTTTAGATATTTTGTCTAATGACAGTCTTCGAATCAGAATAACTGATTTGTATCAATTATATTTCAAACGTTTTGATAATGAATTGGGAGATAAAAATACTGGATTTAACTTCACGAATTTTTTATTCCCCTACCAGGAAAAATATTTTAATGCAGATTATGATCAAACCGCAAAGTATGGTTTTAAATATTCTGACAGCATAACCGTTCAAAAATTGAAAATAAAGGATTACGACAAATTTTTAACAGACAATAAGTTAATATTAGCTTTACAAGCCACACTTTACCATAGAAGTTTAAAAGTAGATTTAGAAACTGAAACAAATATTAAAATAGATGAAACTATTAAAAGAATTGAAGAAGAACTTGATGAATTGAAATAATAAAGAAACCAGAGACATCAATGAAAATTTTTAGAAACATCCGCCAAAAGCTCGCGGCCGAAAATAGTGTTGCAAAATACCTGCGTTATGCAATTGGTGAAATCGTACTTGTAGTAATTGGAATTTTAATTGCGCTGCAGGTTAATAATTGGAATTCAGCAAGAATAGAAAAAAACAAGGAATCTATTTATCTGAAAAATATTAAACGCGACCTAATAGAACAGAGTAAATCAATTGATGATCAACTGAATACTGAATTAGATTTTTCAAAAGCAGCAAAATCAATTATAAAGTATTACAAAGAGCATCATAAATTTAAGGTTGATAGTTTTTTCACATCAGCAATTGGAGGCTTATGCGATCGAAGAACTTTTGTAAAAATCAATCCTACTTACACCGAACTGCTCTCGTCAGGAAATGTTGACATTATCAGCGATAGTAGATTTAAAGGTGAACTTATAAACTACTACCAGGAATTAGAACGTTTAGAACTGATAATTAATAAAAATAATAATTTATTTACTGATGCAGTTTTTGTACCCGGTGTGATGAGGTTGAGTGAACTCCAAACTTCCTCTGCATATGACGATCTTTTGGATCTACTAACTCAAAATGAACCAGACAGTATAGCTAATTACATACATTTGAACGAAGATAATTTAAAAGCTATCACAGCTACCCAACTTGAAGTTCCGGAAAACCAGCTAATAATGATAAACTTATTAAATATCAGGTACCTTACAGCGAATATTCATTACGCTTTTCTGATCAACCAAAAAGAAAAAACACAAACACTAATAGATGAATTAAATTCAACTTATGAAAATCTTTAGAAACATCCGCCAAAAACTAGCAGCAGAAAACAAAGTAATGGCGTATTTGCGTTATGCTGTTGGAGAAATTTTGCTGGTAGTTATCGGAATTCTAATTGCGCTGCAAGTAAATAACTGGAATGAAAACCGGAAACTAAATCAAAAGATTATCGCCAATCTCAAAAACGTTCAGGTGGAACTGGGTGTAAACATCCTGAATTCTGACAGGATAATTGAGGATTTCATCAAAAGGGATTCTGTAAAAAACCTGATTTTCAACAATAAAATGACTTATAATGATTACAAAAACGCCATTGGATATAACAGCACACTTTTTTTTCCTTTTTATTATGATAACTTCGACGTGGACGCAATCGCCTACAATAATCTCACACAAAATTCAGATGAAATCCCCGAAAAATATGCCCTAATACTGGATAAATTAAACTATTTATATTTAAAAATTAAGATTCGAATTGAGGTTATTAATCAGCGATATCAGAAAAACGTCTATGGAAATGCCGATTATTTACTTAATACAAAAAGTTGGTTTGTCGAAGATGATTTTAAGGGAGCGCACAGTGATGTTGCAATCAATTTTTTCCTAACCGACTCCAAATACAAGGCAGAAGTGTCCACAACACTCAATGATGCGGGGAATCTCTCCTTGGCAGCCTGTAATTACAGAAAAAATGCCATTGATACCTACCTGGCGATTGCACGTGTTTTAGGAAATAAAGATAAAATCCCCGACTATATCAGTTATACCTTAAAGGACAAAAAAGTTGTAGGTCGGTATGTCGGCAGTTATCAGCAGTTTTACGGTCCTCCGCACACCGAAATGGGAGAGCAAATAGAAATCACTCAAAGTGGGGATCAACTATTTTTTGCAACAAAAACAATCAAAAAAGTCCCGATCTATTATTTTAAAAACTCCACGTTCTTTTTTGAATATGATGATAAGCTGATTATCTTCGACAAAACGGGAGAACTTACCATAATTAATGGTCATACAGATGCGCTAAAATTTAAAAAGGTAACAAATAATTAATAAAAGTTAA
>CAZRMA010000630.1:0-2263 GCA_964600655.1 uncultured Ignavibacteriaceae bacterium | reverse complement strand
ATACCTATTATTAAGACTGGATGAGAATTATATTTCCCATCTACCAAGGTTGTAACTACAAATAAATTATTATTATTTAACAAAGAGAGGATATTATGAAAAGACTACTACTGGTTTGCTTTTTGTGCTTATTGTATTTCAACGCTTACTCTTATGATAAATTATCTATAATTGAGCGATTTACAAATTCTTCCTGTGTTCCTTGTGCAAACATTAATAATGCATGGTATAATGCAGTAACTCATGAATTAGTTAATTCGGGTACTGTAGCCCATATAGTTTATAATGGATGGTGGCCTGGTGCAAATGATCCTATGTATCTACTAAATCAATCTGATAACACCTCCAGGATTAATTACTATGGAGTTAATGCTGTACCCTGGATTGTTGTAAATGGAACTACAATTTCTACTACAGAAACTGCTTTAGAAAATGCTGTATCAAACGGGAATTCAGAATATTCACCGTTTCAAATTTCTGTTGTAGTCGTTGAGTTTTCTCAAACTCTCATAAAATATACTGTAACCATTACTCGAGACCCTAACGACAATACTACATTCAGCAACAATATCAAACTTCAATTTGGATTAACAGAAAAAACAGTTGCATTTGCAAGTCCTCAACCTAATGGTGAATCCCAATTTTTTAGTATCTGCCGCAAGATGCTGCCAAATGCAAGTGGAACATTAATTACTATACCTGCACCGGGTGAATCTACTGAAATTACATTAGAATATGTCCCAACCTCACAATTTCTTTCATCAGTAAACCTTGATAGCATTAGAGTTGTTTCATTCATTCAGGATGATGTTAATAAATATATATATCAGTCATATATGAATGTAAACTACAACTCATCAATAAATTCCACTAGTGCGGATATTATTGGGAACAATAGCGATCCAGCAGATTTCGTCACTTCAGTAAAAAACTCCGGTTTGATGGAGGATACATATGAAGTACACGTTAATATGAATGCTCCGGAAGGATGGACAGGTGAATATACAACACCGAATGGGACATTTACATTTGATCAGGTTGATCAGATACAGGTTCCCGTAAACGATACCTCTGCAATAGCACTAAGTGTAAACCCCAGCGGAATTGACGGGTACGGAGAAATAGAGGTACAATTCGTTTCTTTAAATACTCAAGACATTAGTTCCACACAAATGAGGCTTGTGACAAATTCTGGATTAAATGGATTAATAATAGATGCATCAGATAATCACTATGGCGATATGATTTTACCCGCTTTTGAGCAGGAGTTCCAGCATCCGAATGGAATAGTTTCTCGGGATGCTCTGTTTAGTGGAATTGATCTTACTAACTTTTCACTAATAGCCTGGTCTACAGGTCATGTTTTCCCTGTATTCAAACAATACGAGGTAGACGCTCTAGAATCATTCATGGATAATGGAGGGAGATTACTTATTGATGGTCAGGATGTTGGCAGTGATATTTTTGAATCTTCTGGTCAAAGTCAATTCGCCCAAGATTTTTATCATAATTTTCTGCATGCGGATTATGTTGCAGATTGGGGACAATCGTATTTCTTTCAGGGAATCGCAGGTGATCCTATAACTGATCAGATAATTTTATCCCTTTCGGGCATCTATGATAGATCTCCTGATCAGGTAGCTGCATTTGACTCTTATGCATCAACACTTTTCACGTTCAGTGCATCCACTAGATATAGCGGAATCAGAGCAGATGATGGAAATAGTAAAGTTGTTTATCTTGGTTTCGGATTTGAACAAATAAATGATATTGCGGTTCGAGATACACTTATTGCAAAATCCGTGAGGTGGCTGACGGAAGATTTAGTCTTGTCAGCTGCAAATGATCCAAATAAAATATTAACCTTTGGTCTAGAACAGAATTACCCGAATCCATTTAACCCGACAACTTCTATTTCATATACAATTCCTAAATCTGCACAAACTACGTTAAAAGTATATGATGTTCTGGGAAATGAAGTTGCTACTTTGGTAAATGGTGAAAATACAGCCGGCGTTCATAGTGTAGAGTTTAATGCAGCCAAATTATCATCGGGCATTTATTTCTATAAACTGCAGTCGGGAAACCTTTTACAAACCAAAAAGATGATGCTGTTGAAATAAACTTTCATTAATATCCAACTTAAAAGGGAGCTTCGGCTCCCTTTTTTTATTCATTAAGAATTTATTCAAATATTTAAATAAAATATTTTTTTACTTGCACTAATAATTTTTTTTACATATACTTTATCCGGTCGTCCCAA
>CAZRMA010000629.1:0-2266 GCA_964600655.1 uncultured Ignavibacteriaceae bacterium | reverse complement strand
GACAACCCGATCATCCCTTGTTCAATACCGTATTCATTTCTATAAGCTGCAGAAATAGATACTTTTATTGGTGTTTTTTTCCCTCTAAATCCAGCCTCAGGAATGATAGAAAAATAATTCGCTCCGCTATTATCAAGTGTATTACCGTCATAACTTTGATCTGACCTACTAAAATAATTAATTTTAGCACCTACATAACCCCAGCCGCAGTCTCCCCAGCACCATTTATAATCACCGCCGCCATAAATAGCTAATTGATTACCATTATCGTAGTTAACATCAGCATCTTCAACCTGATAGGTTTCATAGTTGAATCTTTTCTGCATTTCGGTTCTTGCAAAGGTATCCCAGTAATCCATACCAACATAAACTTTTGTACTATGACAAATTTTATAATTGAAATTTAAATTGACACCTAGTGCATTTTGTTTGTCGGTTGCATTACTTTCGTCTTTAGTTAAATCAAGTTGATATTTTAAAGCTAAATAAGTTGCTAGCCGGGTGTCCCCTAATTTTCTCGTCCTAATATCTGGACCGAAAGTAATGGTAGTACCATTATCTGATTGTTCCACTCCATACATATTCATGTCGCCGGGTTTCCATTTTTCTTGCGTAAAAGAAAATTCAGCGCCAGCGCCAACTCTCAATTTCGTATCTCCCAAATGCACTTTCCCAAGATTGTATCGACCGTAAAATATTTCATTCAATCTGGTATAAATATCTCCTCCAATATTATCCTTTTTATTACCGTCAAAATCATAAGCACTTGTGCTTCTTAAGTAGTTTACATCTAAAGCTGCTCTAATCGGTCCAAAGTTTAACCTCTTATGATCTATCTTTTCATGCCCCCTCCCTTGAAATTCAAAATTGTAAATATCGTTATCTTCAGAATTATCATCAGCAAAATTATATTGGGGCACCGTAATTAGAAGAAGCACTCCAAACAAGTAAACAAATTTTTTCATTGAACCCTCCGAAAAAAATTTTGTTGAAAAATTTGGGAATTTATAATGTCCAGCAATACAAGAAGGTAGAATGCAGTAGGAATAATTTAAGATACGGAATTAAAATAAAATATGAAAAGAAATAATTTCGAATTTCTAAATTTTAATTTGACATGATTTTTCTTCCTTTCATATTCATAAAAAGATACAATGTTATGTTTATTTTACCTCGTTTCACTTTATCTAAAGATTTTTATTCCCTGGGTAAACTTGGAATTCATTCTGGTCATTATTATAGAAAGGTATAAAATTTCGCTAAAAAGTGACTAATTTCCATTTATTAATTAGTTAATTTAAAATATTATAATTAAGTTTGACTCCCCGGTATTAAGCCGGACATTATATTATATTATTTTTAGAGGTTCTTTAGTACTAAATTATTTGTAGGTTCCCTTCCATGGTCAATCGATGATCAAGGATTACAAGATGCTTTTGAAGAGCATGGTACAGTTGTTTCAGCAAAAGTTATAAAAGATCGCGAAACCGGTAGATCAAGAGGTTTCGGTTTTGTTGAAATGGAGGATTCTACCCAGGCACAAAATGCTATTAAAGCATTAAATGATTCGGAATTAGGTGGAAGAAATATCGTAGTTAATGAAGCAAAACCGCGTAGTTAAGTTGATGTTTTAATTTTCTTATTTTGAATTATCCTTAGGCGTTTTTTTAAGACGCCTTTTTTGTTTTAAATATAAAAGTAATCACACGTGACTCTCCCCATCTTTTTTAACTAAATATCTTTTAATTTTTTGAGTAGTAGTTTTTTCAAATTCGCTTTCGCGGATATAAAACTTCTTTATCTGTTTATAGCTTACAAGCTCTTTGTTTACTTCTTTAATTACATCAGAAATTATTTTATTTATTAATTCAGATGTAATCTCTTCATTATTTTTTTCAGAATATTCTATGAAGGCTTCTGCGTCGGTAACAATTTGAACAGCAATAACTTCATCATGCTTTTTATCTTCTTCCCCGTAAACGAAGGATTCTAAAATAAAAGGACTCCTATTTAATAAGTCTTCAATCTCTTCAGGGAAAACATTTTTGCCGTTGTTTGCTATAATTACATTTTTCTTTCTTCCGCTTATATGAAGAAATCCATCTTCATCAATAAATCCAATGTCGCCGGTCTTAAACCATCCATCTTCAAATGAATCTTTTGTAAGTGATTCGTTTTTATAATATCCCAGCATAACATTATTGCCTTTTGCATAAACTTCACCGGCCCCGTCATTATCGGGGTTAACAATTTTCAATTCGACCCC
>CAZRMA010000628.1:0-2278 GCA_964600655.1 uncultured Ignavibacteriaceae bacterium | reverse complement strand
ACCGTAGTGCTTACTCAAACAGGGACGCATTATTACGTATGTGTACCCCACGCTGCACTTGGAATGAAGGGCACAATTACAGTAAATGCTGTAACTGATGTAAAAGATATAAACCAAACAATCCCGGAAACTTTTAATTTGATGCAGAACTATCCCAATCCGTTCAACCCATCGACAAATATTTCATTTAGTCTTCCATCAAAATCTTTTGTGTCGCTGAAAGTGTTTGATGTGATAGGAAATGAAGTAACGACAATTGTCAATCAAGAGTTATCTGCCGGAAATTATAATAAACAATGGAATGCAGAAAATATGTCAAGTGGAGTATATTTCTATCAGTTGAAGGCTGGTACATTTTCAGAGACAAAGAAACTTGTTTTACTGCGTTGAGATAATTGCACTTAATTTGCGGTTCAAGCTTATTGCGATTACGCATCTAGTTTTTAGAGCAAATGGATAGTAAGTTAAATGAAGTTTGGTGAGAAAATATTTCCGGAAAAATTAATAGCAATCCTACCGATGTTTTTTAAAAAACTTTTAGTTACATTCTTTTTGACAAGATCCAATTGAAACAGCAATCGCATATTAATGCAAAGCCAGGATGAATAAGGGTAGCAAACTATGATAATCCGAAGGTTTTATACGTAATATTTTAATGATTGAAATATATTCAGTGCTCTATTATAAAATAATTTGACTTAAAAAGATTTTCGAACAAATTGGAAATAGATATGTATACCTATTTCTTTTTAATAAGGTTTATATTTTGTATAATTTATATTATTTGGAGGCAATAATAAAATGAAAAAAATAATTCTTATTATTATTGTATTTGTGGGCTCCCAATTAGTAAGGGCGCAAACCACAACAAAGATTCAAAGCGATGGTTTTAATATTGTACTCACCATTTGGAGCGGTGGAGAAAATCCATCAGCAACAGTTCTATCTATCCCTGGCTGGGGCGGTGGGCCAACAGATGTACTTGGAATCGGGAAAGCTTTGTCATCTAAAGGCATAACGGTTGTTGTTCTTACTCCCCGTGGCTGGCACGACAGTGAGGGTATAGCCTCTTTTGCTAACGCACTTGATGACATTGAGGCTGCATTGACATGGATTAAGAACTCTAAACGATCAGATATAAATACAACAAATATCATATTGGGTGGCCATAGTTGGGGCGGAGGAATGAGCCTTTCATACGCAGCAAGAGATAAGTCTGTAAACCGCATATTTTCCGTTGCCGGGACTGATCATGGTATCTTTATCAGAAAATATCTAGCTAATAAGGATTTTGCTGAAATGATCAATGAAATATTGGCTTCAACCGCAGCACCAGAAGGTCTTATTCGCTTTAATTTAGAAAACACCTTTTCTGAATTAAAAGAAAACCAAAAAATTTATGGCTTAATAGAGAATGCACAAAAATTAGCTGATCGGTCAATAATTATTTTTGGAGGGTGGGAAGACAAGCGAACCACTATCGATAATTTTCTTCTGCCGGACTATCGAGCGCTTAAAGCAGCAGGTGCAAAGGATGTAACTTTTAAGACATATCATGATAATCACGGATTTAAAACTGTGCGAAAGCAACTACACTCGGACCTTTTAATGTGGATTGAAAAATAGATTGATCTTTATGTTTTGTAGAAGTTTCTACAGTGTTAATAATTAATAGTACTTATACCGATGTTTTTTAAAAAACTTTTTGTTACATTTTTCTTAAAAGTTTTATTGCTTTGAATTAATTTAAAATCTGCAATCGCATTTACACACATAGCCTGCATGATCAGGGAAGCACTTATTGATATTAAACAAATTATAGATAAAAATAAATTGCATAAACCGTTGGATGATTGATATGCATGTCTCTATTTTAAATATTTGATTTTAAGAAATTATGTAGCAAAACGGAATGTATTCTTGCCTACCGTTAGGTAGGTATGAAGCTGAGAGCATATATATAGTGCTTTTAATTAAAGTTACTTGTGGTATAATAAATAGATTAACGTAAAGGAAATAAAATGTCATTATTAGTTTTAGCTTTTCCAAAGTTTAAAGATTCAGATTTTGATTGGATACAGAATCATAGGAAGAATTATGATAAGTTATATTATTCAGTTGTAAATCCTCATTTTACAATTGTGTTTCCAACATTTAATGTAACAGAAGAAAATTTTATTGAAGAAGTAATTGCCAAATGTAAAGACCAAAATTCAATAGAATTTATAATTAGGAGTGCTGTAATAAACAAGGATTCATTTATAAATACTTATCATGA
>CAZRMA010000627.1:0-2283 GCA_964600655.1 uncultured Ignavibacteriaceae bacterium | reverse complement strand
TATTTAGATAAGGATGAGATTGATGAAATGGTGAAAGAGATTTCACCGGCGTTGCGTGATCAGGAAGTGTTTGGATTGTTTGTGGATACCGATAAATCAGGAATAATAAATAGCGAGTGGTGGAATTATTATGAGAAGGACGAATACAGGTATAAAAGAATTTACAAAATCATACAAAGCTGGGATACGGCTTTTAAGAAAAATGAGGAGAATGATTTTTCTGTCTGTACCACCTGGGCTGTTGCAGAGAATGGATATTACCTGCTTAACCTCTGGAGAGACAGAGTAGAATTCCCGGAACTAAAAAGAAATTTTATAAAGCAATTTGATTTATGGAATGCTAATGAAGTGCTTATCGAAGATAAGGCAAGCGGTCAAAGTTTGATACAGGAAATACAGAGAAATACAAGAATACCAATTAAAATAATAAAGCCTGACCAGGATAAAATAGCAAGGGTGCATTCTGTTACACCGATTATTGAGGCTGGAAAGGTATTTCTGCCAAAAGATAAAATATGGACAAAAACATTTACAGATGAATGTGAAGATTTCCCGAACGGGCAGTTTGATGATATAGTCGATACGCTTAGTCAATTACTGAACCAAGAAAGGACTATTAAGAAGGCTGAAACAAAAGGAATAATCCATTTGCCGAGGAAAGGATTCCGATTCAGGAAATATAGGAAATTCCGTGAATGGTGAAATGTGAGACGTGAAAAATGAAATTGTATTAGCAGTTTGTTATACAAGCTGCGTTACCCTATAGGCAGCAACCAGCTAAAAGTTTGTTAAAGGAGTTAGTGTAAATGAAAAGAAAGAACACCAAATTAAAATTGTTTAATGAGTATGCGACAAGAGAGAAGATGCAAATCTTTGATAAACTGTTTGCTGTGCTGCCTGATCCTGATAAAATACTTGCTGATAATAATTATGATTACGGGATATTAAGAGATCTGCTTTTAGACCCTCATCTTGTTGCTACTATACAGCAAAGGAAAATGCAGGTTATGCAGATGGGGTGGGAGATCGATTATGACAAAGATCCAAAGATAAAAGAAAAAGCTATCGAAATTATGAGGGAGCTGCCTTTGTCTAATATCATAAGCGATATTCTTGATGCGGTGTTCTTCGGATTTTCAGTAATGGAAATAGAATGGGAAAAAAGCAAAAATGAAATTGTGCCAATAAATTTAGTAGGGAAACCGCAGGAATGGTTTATCTTTAATAATAATAATGAATTGATGCTACGCAAAAAAGTGAGCGGAATTTATCAATTCGAGGAAGGGGAAAGGCTGCCGAATTATAAATTTATTCTTTCACAAAATAAGCCCACCTATATAAATCCATATGGTGAAAAAGTTTTGAGCCGATGTTACTGGCCGGTGACTTTTAAGAGAGCGGGGATAGAGTACTGGCAATTGATGATGGAAAGGTTTGGAATGCCTTACCTGATCGGGAGGTATAATGCAGGAGCAACAGAACCAGAAAAGGCTGAATTGTTAGAGCAACTAAAGCAAATGGTTGAAGATACAATCACAGTTATGGAAGACGGAATACCGATTGAGTTTAAGGAAAATCCAAAGTATGACATAGGTGGATTGTATGAAAAGCTTGTAGAGTTCCAGAATAATGAAATATCCAAGGCTGTACTGACGGTTACGCTTACTACTGATCTGCAGAATGTCGGTTCATATAAGGCTGCGGACATACATAAGGAGATGTTGAGTTATCTTGGTATTGCCGATAAAAAGCTAGTTGAGAAGGCAATGAATGAATTATTCAATTATTATTGTTTCCTTAATTACGGAACGGACAATGCGCCGAGGATAAAGTTGAATAAGAAAGAAGCTATCATAGAGCATTCTGCTGACAGGGACAAGGTGCTGAGTGAGATTGGAGTGAAGTTCAGTAAGGAGTATTTTAAGAAGAGATATAATTTGAATGAGAGTGATTTTGAGTTAGGTTAATGTCCTTTTGTCCCGCCAGTGGCGGGCAAGCTTGATAGAAATCCCGAAACAAGTTCGGGACAAGATCCGCAAAAGATCAAAAGCCCTCTTCTTTTCTCTTGAAAGAAAAGAAGCAAAAGTTCAAGGCTGAAAAAGATTTATCTAGAAGCTTCATTCGCTACGTTATGAAAAATAAACTCCCCCGACTTTGTCGGGGTCAAACAGTATTTTTCAATTAACACTTCGCTCATTCGCTTTTTCAACGATAAATCTTTTTAGGCCGAGTGGAGGATACTTTTTAACCCGACAAAGCCTGGCAAGCGCCAAATATTTTAGG
>CAZRMA010000626.1:0-2305 GCA_964600655.1 uncultured Ignavibacteriaceae bacterium | reverse complement strand
TCCCGCTTCCTTTTATTTTTGGAGCTTTGCGAGAAATGTGGTTTTTTCTTTTTTCAATTTTATGAATAACTCCGGTTCCATCTTCATTCAGGTCATAGTCAATATTATCGCCAACAGTAACAATGTCTGTAAGATACAACTTATCTTTTTTCAGATTAAATTCCTTCTTAAATCTACCCTTTAAGCTGCATCTTATTTCATCAAATTCATTTTCAGGCAGAATATAATAATCTTTACTTTCTATACGCGAAACGATGCCTTTTATGATCTTCTCCTATGAAAATTAATTAATATTAATTTTACTAAAGCTTGCCTTTTAAAATAAAAAACGCCATAAAAAATATGGCGCTTTTAATTACTAAACAAATTAAATCATTAAAAACGGTAAGTAACAGTTAACATGAAATGGTTATCAGAAATTGTCTGAAATGTCCTTGAAACATTAAAATCGTAGTTATCTCCAAAATCTTTCCACCACCCATGTGCAAAAGCTGCATCTATACCGATAGTTTCTTGAACCAGAAATCCAAGTCCGGCGGTAAAATATTTTTTATTGTATTCAGAAGGATCATTTTTATATGCAGAAGGCATACTCATAAAACCGGTTCTAACTCTTAATCCCACAACAGGAATGGTGTATTCCAATCCCAAATTATAATTCAAAACAGCACCCAGCTGATCTTTAATCTTTTTATTTTGCTCTTCAATATACTGAGCAGTTAAACCTTTTCCATTACTAAATTTAGATTGTGAATAATCAATTAAAGTACCATCTGCACTAAATATTAATCCCATAAAATTTACGGAGAAACCCCCGCCTAACTCAAAAGGAGTAACAATATCATATTCTACTTGATCGCTGTAATCACCACTATTTAAGTTATAGGTTTCACCTGAACCAAATTGACTGCTTCCATTTACATCAAACTTTTCTTTAACAAAATACGTTTTTGGAAATTGAATTGTAAAACCAGCTCTGCCGTAATTTTCAAACTGATACAACATTCCAATTTTTGCATCCCAGCCTGCAATATCCCAGTTTAATATTCTGTTGAAATAGAAAGTCTGAAAGTCTCCAGGCGGGGGAGTATCCCCAGTGGAAATAGTATCCTGATACAGGTTTTTAAAGTCGTCTTCGTAATAATCATTAACAGATTTAAAACTTCCGGAATGAATATTTAAGTTAGCACCTAAATATAAATTTTTTGCTGCTTCAATTGCGCCAGAAAATGTCCAATTATTAAGTGTCCCCTCATTTGAAATATCTCCTTGCTGATTAAGATTCCCGTTTATTGGAGTTACAAGATTAAGATCTGTAAGTCTTAAATCATAAGGAATATTGTATGGATTATTATTATTGTCGTAGTAAGTAGCTTGGTTAAGGCTCTGGATCATTGAGGTATTTCCGCTGTTAAAACCATCAAACTTCAACCCGCCATTAAAATCTTTTGTTTTGTTATACGACAAACCAAAGACCAAGCTGCCCTGCAAAGTGGGGAAAGGGAAGACAAAGCTAATTCTGTTTAAATTCGTGCTGCTGTTACTAAAGTTTGATGAACTATTCATAAAATTAACATCATTTTTAAAACTGGAATATTCAAATCCACCGGAAAATTCTAATCTTTTAAGCAAACCAAAACCTGCCGGGTTAAAATATGCTGCTGAAGCATCATCACTCAAACCTAAAAAAGCATTACCCATTCCTAAAGCTCTAGCATTTGAGCCAAGTCCGTTATATCCTAATCTTAAAACATCGTTAATATTTTGAGAAAACGAATTTGTGAAAATTAAACAACTTAATACCATTGTAAGCTTTACAATATTTGAATAAAAGCTTTTCATTATTTCCTCCCGCCAGAATTTCTACCGCCGTTATTATTTCGAGTATTGTTATTTGAACTACCACTGGTGCTTCTGTTTCTACTTGAATCAGAAGAATTGTCCGAACTTGATGATCTTTTTTCAACACTAGAGCTGCTGCCGCTAGAACCATTGTTTCCGGAATTTACGGCCGGAGGCGGAGTGTTATTTATTTCACCTCTATCTCTTGGAGCATTTCCTCTTTCGCCATTATTATTTCGAGCTGATCCTGCAGTTGCCCTATCTCCACTGTTTGATGGTGCAGTTGCAGCGGGCGGAGTTATATTAAGCCACCATGGGTAATTATAGTAGTAACCATAGTCCCCATAAAATGGGCTATTATAATATCCGTCATAATATCCTTGTTCATAACTTGATTGAGTTGGGAAATTATCTTCAGGGCTCCATATTACAGTGTAGCACCCTGATAAAAATAATCCAACAG
>CAZRMA010000625.1:0-2312 GCA_964600655.1 uncultured Ignavibacteriaceae bacterium | reverse complement strand
CTGCCTGTCCGGTAGGCAGGAACGGTAAATCTAAAGTTAAGGAGATTGATGTCTCTAAAATTGAATTACCGATACTTGAAGAGGTTGAAAACTGACTTACTGCTATTAGGCAGGAACAAAAAAGGCGTATTTCACCGCTGTGAAATGCGGCTCTCTTAGAATTGTTTGCATTTTAAGGGCAGCAGTGCCGTCAACACTGCTGCTCATTTTGAGGAGGTGATCTTTCTTTTAACAATTCCTTTCCTTTGTTAATAACAATAAAATTTTTTGACTCAGTTGTTGATGTATTTATAGTGGCGCCAAACTCTAAAACAATCTGTTGAAAATCCGCCGGTGTTATCCTGGAATCCATAATTATAAATTGAAGTATCAGGTTTGCTCAATTTTACAATAACCTCCATCCCAGGTATATAAGGAATTTTGCAGCTAATATCTTCGTTTGGGCACCACATATCTTCAACCAATATTTCACTGTTCCTCAATAAATTTGCCAGTGAATCATAAGCAGTTGTATCCAAATAGGAATTCCAATGTGAGTTGTGTTGATATACTGTAGAATTCCATTTGATCGAAACCTCTTGATATGGGATAATTTCCAATTCCATCTTTTTTTTATTCTGACTTGCAAGCGGGTTATTATTACAGGAGTAGAAAGAAAATGCCGTGAAAAGAAGAATAAAAGCTGCATACTTTCTATTATATTTTTTTCTTACTAATCGCATAATTTCTCCTATTTGTCTTTACTAATTTGTCCTTTTGCCTAATATTATTACGGCTTGGGGATTATTTTGCCCAACTGCAATCAACAGGTTGTCCTTTATATCTACCGATCCATATACTCCATTTGCTAAAATCAATTCGTTTATGATTTGCCAGGATTTGCCATTGAAATGTCCAGATCTTGTTGCCCCTGTTACAACTATATCATTCAATCCATTAGCCCGTACACAGGTTAATGATCTATTTGAAAATTCATTAATTTCATCCCATTTTCCATAAGAGTATCTGAACAAACCTGTCCCTGCAACAAATACTAAGTCATTATTCTTATTCCATACCGATAATGCTTCAAACAAATTATTTGGTGTAGACATTTCTTCTACTTTATCACTACTTGTAAGTTTTAGTAAACTGTGTCCAGCAAGGCTGGAACTGGTATTATATAATGACATAAAAATACTGGAAGAATAAGGAGTGCTATAAATATCAGTTATGTTTAGACTCGTTCCGCTCACTATCTTCTGCCAACTGCCGTTACTGTAGTGCCCGATCTGTCCAATTGCACCTACCGTATAAACCTCATTTGGGCTTACAGGCCAGACCTTTGAAACAGATACTGGAAGACACATAATCCCGGTTTGTCTTTCTCCATTCCATACAGTTATCTCCGAATTGTTTGAAGCAATCCAAACAGTTGTATCATTTAAAATTGCAATTGCATTTGCCCTATATGAACCAGTTTGTTGTTGTCCGCAAAATGTATAGAATTGAACTCGCAACAATCGCCAGGAATGTCCATCCCATTTGGCAAGATTATAAGCATTAGGGTCTGGTTGCCCGGTAGAATCATTCAGGTAAACTTCTCCAACGGCATAAGCAAGGGTATCATTAACTATAGCTATATCATTTAGTATGCTGCTGCCTGCACCCGGGTCTCCAAAGGTATATGTTTGCCAGGTAAAGTCGTTGCTTGTGGTGTCAAGTGTTGTTACTGTAATATTGTTGCTGGTTTTGTTATTGCTTACTACCTGGTAAGTGTAAGTCTTACTCGGCAAAAGTGAGTCATCGTATATGATTTGTGGAGAAGTTGTGAGTGTAAATTTTTGCGCTTCTGTACCGTCACGGTTCAGCACTAATTCACTTCCGGTTTCACCTGTTACTTTTATCCACGCTTCAGTACAGCTTACATCCTCTATGGTTATACTTAAGTTGTTATTTGGCTCGGTGGGGCTCTGGCAGTTAAACTGTAAAAAAGTAAGTATGCTAATTATTATTAAAAACGATAACGAGTACTTATTCATTTACTATCCTTTCCCCTCCGTTAAATTAAAATCAGCTACGGTCTAAGACAGAGATACGATAAGCATCCCCTACTGTTACTAATGGCCAGTGATTTTAAAACACTTCGGCAAGTTATTCTTTATCCAGAATCCTCACCATATCTTTTTCCAAAGTTTCAGCGGCAGCTTCGATTATTCGCCCCTCTTCTTTCCCCTCCTTATAAAAAATAATTGTAGGCACAAGGTGAATATTAAGACCAGCGACTTCGTCATCTCTTCCCTTCTTGTCCCTGTCAACCATTATTAATTTTA
>CAZRMA010000624.1:0-2317 GCA_964600655.1 uncultured Ignavibacteriaceae bacterium | reverse complement strand
CTAATAAAAAAAAACGCTAAACTAAATATTGTTGATTCCAGAGAGCTGCAGAAGTTGTAGTTTATCAGGCAAGATTACGATTGATAATTTTTTATTGGAACACCGCTAATTGGATTATGAATTAAGCTGATTAAAGCATGCTTCAGCGGCTATTTTCATGGGGTCCAGCCAATCAGCTTTTAATGAAAGCTCTTTTTCAACAAGAGATATTTCTGTACAGCCTGCGATAATCGCTTCGGTTTCCAATTGATCCACAACCCCTTGCAAAATTTTTATTGCTTCACTGCTTATTAATGATCCAGTATATTTTATCCCGTAATTCGGATTATAAATTGTATCCGTAATTTTTTTCTGCATGTCAGAATTAATCCCGGGTTCGAAATAATTTATTCCAATAGGCTCTATTGCTTTCCTAAATACACTCGATTTTAATGTACCTTCCGTTGATAAAAGCGATACACTCTTATAGCCCACGGTCTTAATTAATTTTGCGGTTTCCTTCTGTAAATCAATCCATGGAATATTAGTCTGACTCATTATTTCATCATAAAAGGCATGAGCTGTATTACAAGTGATTACAATAAGATCAACTCCAGTCTTTTCCAATTTACGAATTACTTCCACTAAATAACTTGTAGGTGAAGGTCCGTTATTAAGAAGTGCATCGGTACGGTCAGGTGCTTTTGAGGCATTAAAATAAATCCATTCGGGATAATCCTGATCACCTTTAATATCGTTTTTAGTACAGACATCAAAAAATAAATTTTGAAAATGTAAACCGGCGGCAGTTCCCATTCCACCGATAATACCGAGAAGTGGTTTTTTATTCATTTATAAATCTTACACTATCTATCTTTTGTGTTAATCAAATTATGCTGATCTAACAATTTAATTACTTTCTCAACAGGAAGTGATTCCACTGTTTGATTATCTCTGCCCGTCATTGTTTCAGCAGCGAAAAGAGAATTTATGACCGCTTCTTCAGTTGCTTCAATAACAGCTTCAAAAAGGGGAGTCATCCTATCATTCCTTAATTCGTCGCCACCTTCTATAAATTTATCGCCTCTTTCATAAGAACTTCTTAAATCATTTGCAGTTGAAAATGCAATTGCATATTCACCGCTTCCATTTGAACAATGACCACCTGTTCTTGCAATACCGTAAAGTGAACGCTTAGCCAGCCGTTTTAAATTCCTGGAATTTAATGGACCGTCAGTTGCAATAATAATCATCACTGATCCATCGCCAGACTCGCTGTTTCTCATTTTTTTTAGTTCTTCTTCAATGCGAATTCCGGATATCAATAAATTGCCGCCGAAGTTTGTTTGTACTAAAACTCCTACCGTATATCCTCCATATTCTTCCGGCAGGACTCTAGAAGAAGTACCAATGCCACCTTTGAAACCGAAACATATTGTCCCTGTCCCTGCACCGACATTGCCTTCTTGCACTGGGCCAGATTTAGCATTTTTTATTGCATTAAATACATGCTTCTTTGTTACATATCTAGCTTGAATATTATTTAATGTACCGTCATTTGTTTCCCCAACAACCGGATTTACCGAGCGAACATTTTTATTTTCATCAAATGATAAAGTGTAATCTATTAAAGCATCTGCGGCAGTTGGAACGGATAAAGTATTTGTAAGTATTATTGGCGTTTCTATATTGCCTAATTCCTCAACTTGACTTATTCCTGTTAGTTTTCCAAATCCGTTTTCAATGTAAATTGCTGCGGGTACTTTATTTTGGAAAATATTTCCTTCATATGGAAGAATTGCAGTAACCCCTGTTCTCGCATCTTTATTTTCGTTTATTGTTTCGTGCCCGACCAAAACACCTTTTACATCAGTTATAGAATTAAATTTCCCGGTCTGAAGTGATCCGAAATTAATACCGTAATCTCTTGCTCTAAGCGTTTGGCCAAGATTGAATGATGCAGCGACGAAAATAGATATTAAAATAAAGATCAGATTACGTTTCAAAATATGTTCCCTTAATATTTTTTGGTTTAAAAAGTAATAGAAGATGTTCTCCAAGTCTTTTTGTTATTAAATATAACATGCTTATAATTAAGTATCTCAGGTTAAGCGTTACTATTTTAATTAGTAGATAGTTTTCATTTCGGTCACGATAAAAATTCGACCACTCATCCCTCCATAACTATTTTTTTTGATCAGTAACAAGACACTCGAGTGCTGTAATTGATATATAACCAAATTTATTCCCGGCCGGTTAATATATCTTCAAGCCGCTGACGTTTTTCATAATTTTCAAACCGGAACGACGGAGTAATATTAATTAATTCTTCATCAGA
>CAZRMA010000623.1:0-2317 GCA_964600655.1 uncultured Ignavibacteriaceae bacterium | reverse complement strand
TTTGCTGGCGGAACTTTACTTTATAACGGGTTGACTTCTCCTGTTCATCATACAAATTTAATCCCTATGACAACCTATTATTATAAATTATTCTCATATGATGGTACTAATTATTCTGCCGGTGTGGATGTTAATGCTCAGACTTCATCAACTCTGGATTTTGCAGTAAACTTTTTAATAACTGATAATTGTAACAATAATACGCATCCGTTAGTATTTGGCACTGCACCAAGTGCGACTGATTGTTTTGATGCAGGATATGACTTATCGGCACCTCCACCACCTCCGGTTGGTGTTCTTGATGGCAGGTTCAATAGTTGTAATGATGACTTTTTTACCGATATTAGAGCGACAAATACTAACTCAGAATCCATATGGAATTTACATTATCAGCCGGGGGAGGGATGTAACCCTGTCAACTTTAACTGGGACCCAGGTGAGTTACCATCCACCGGTTATTTTCATCTGGTAGACCCTTACATAGGAAATCTTGTCAATGTGAATATGCGGACGACTGACAGCTATATTGATCAGGCGGGTCTTGGTTATTTGCAAATAAAATTCAATTATCAGATACAGTCTGCTTATCAGGTAAACCAGGGATGGAATATGTTAAGTCTACCAATTGATGTAACTAATAACTATTATCTGGCGTTATTTCCAAATGCAGTTCCCGGAACATTATATGGTTATTCAGGATCGTATCTTACCAGGGATACAGTTAAAAATGGCAGCGGTTATTGGTTGAAATTCCCGGCATCGGGTAGTGTGTCTGTTTATGGTTCCGATAGAACAGAATGTGTAATAAATTTAAATGCCGGGTGGAATATGATAGGCGGACCGGACTGTAATGTTCCACTAAGTAGTGTCGGGGACCCGGGTGGAATCATTGTGCCGGAATCACTTTATGGCTTTTCGGGAGGTTATTTAACTGCCAGTTCAATTGATGCAACAAAGGCTTACTGGATAAAGGCTAGTTCATCCGGTACGATTACTGTCAGTTGTGGGGCTACACCCCAACCAGCAAGAGAAAACAAACTAGAAAATTTATCAGAAATATTAACTGGCTTTGTTAAGGTAGAAATAAGAGATGCAAATGATCATAATCAGACTCTTTACTTTAATGGCAAGTTAAGTGAGAACGTATCTATAGAAAGTTTTAGTTTGCCTCCTGTTCCACCGCAGGGAAGTTTTGACGCAAGATTAACCGGTGATTATAGATTAAGTGAAAGTGATGAAGTGACTATACAGGTGCAATCATCTGATTATCCAATTAGCATAACAGTGACAGATGCAAATAATAAAGTAAGTTCAGGTTATTTGCTTCAGGAAGTATCCGGGGGAGTTGAATCAGCATCCCATAAGATAGTGGATGGGGAAAAAATAGTGGTAAGTAATCCAAGCTCATCACTACTTAAAATAGGTAAACAGGAAGCACTTCCAACCACATATAATCTTGAACAGAATTATCCGAATCCATTTAATCCGGTTACAGTAATTGAGTTCTCTTTACCGGAAAAAGTTAACAATGTGAAACTGACAATTTATAATGCGTTAGGTGAAAAGGTGGCTGACCTTGTAAATACATCTTTATCGGCGGGTATATATAGCTACAAATGGGATGCAAAAAATGCTGCATCAGGTTTGTACATATACAAATTAAGCACAGAAAAATTTATTTCTGTAAAGAAAATGATGCTGCTGAAATAACAGCAGTTTACAGGAGCTCTGTATCTAGTGCAGGGCTCTACTAAATAATAAGGGATTGTGCGATTGATTATCAAGCGACATGTAGTGGGCACACATTTGTAAAAATAACAAAAGTATGACTTATGCAAAAGCTATTTTCATTATTCTGTTTGGTATTATTATTCTCCGGGTCTGTATTAGGGCAGTCATTTGAAATAACCCCGTCCAGCCTGGATTTTGGCTCGGTTCCTGTAGGTTCGAATGCAACATTACAGGCAACAGTCAATAACACAGGAACAGCTGACCTGATTATATCGGGTATTACATCATCTGACGGACAGTTTACATTTACACCAAATATCTTCCCCATTACAATTGTACCGGGAGACAACCAGGTATTTGATGTTACGTTTGCACCGGAAGCTGCAGGTCCTGTTAATGCTAGTTTAACGTTAGCACATAATGCTGCCGGTTCACCAACAGTTTATTCTGTACAGGGAACAGGAATAGCTCCGGCATTATCAATAACACCTGCAAGTTTAAACTTTGGATCGGTTCCTGTAGGTTCGAATACAACATTACAGGCAACAGTCAATAACACAGGAACAGCTGACCTGATTATATCGGG
>CAZRMA010000622.1:0-2322 GCA_964600655.1 uncultured Ignavibacteriaceae bacterium | reverse complement strand
CATAACCTGGAGGCAATTGTATCTGTTGATTAATACTTTTCTGAATATCCTTCAAGGTACTGCCAAGATCACGGTTATTTAATCTTGCAACTACATCGAACATCATCTTCAGATTTTCCCGGTCAATTTCGGAAACTCCTTTTACAGGGGTTATAGTAGTAAATTCACTTATTGGCTTAATGGTACCATCGTTCAGAAATATAAAACTTTTTCTAAGATCATCGAGTGTGTTATAGGCTTTTCCCTGGAACATTCTAATATTGATTAATTGATTCTGTCCGACCATATCCCCCACGACCTGGCCATTAATTTTAGAGTTTATTTGAAATTGCAGATCGCTTGGTGTTAAATCATACTGTGCAAGTTGTCCAGTCTTAGGCTTAAAAATTATTTCAGGACCAGCTATAGTTATTCCGTTAAAGACATCTGCCGTACCCTGAGTATTCTCAATCACTTTGGCAATTTTACTAGCAAGTTCTTTAAGCTTAGTTTGATCATCTCCAAAAATCTTAACCTCTATCGGTTGCCTGGCACTAATTAAATCTCCTATCATATCTTCAATTATCTGTCCAAAATCAACCCTAAGTGATGGCAGTTTGGCTTCTATTCTGTTGCGGATTTTATCAGCCACTTCCAAAGTAGTTAAATCCCTTTTCTTCTTAAGCTGTATGGTATAATCACCTGTGTTTGGTTCCGTTATAAAAAATCCATTTTGAGTCCCGATCTGTCGGGAATAGCTGTCAACTTCAGGGGTTGTGTTCAAAATATTATCAACAACATCTAACATCTTGTCCGTCTCTTCCAGAGAAGTACCGGGGGGACTAGTAAAATCAAGAACCATAGATCCTTCATCCATATCAGGTAAAAAGCCTGAAGGTAATCTTGGTATCAGGTAAACTGAAGCCAGTATTAGAAATATGATAAAAATTAAAGAATAGTATGGCCTGTTAATAAAAAAGTAAACCCAGTTTCTTTTTTTAATTTCTTTATGTCCTTCAATTTTCGATTCCGTCTTGGAGAACAATAAATAAATTACGGGGAGAATAATCCAGGTAACAAAGAAAGAACAAACCAGTGTAATAATCATTGTGTTTGTTAGTACTTTAAAATATGCACCTGCAACACCTCTCATCAAAAAGAAAGGAAGAAATATTACAATCGTACTCAATGATGAGCCTATCATAGCAGGTATAAGGTACCTAATGGCTTTTATAACTAAAGTATTGCTCGTTTCTTCGGGGTTTTCTTCATGAGTTCTGTGAATCTGCTCGACTACTACAATTGCATCATCGATTATTAAACCTATTGCTGCTGCAATTGCACCAATCGTCATTATATTTATTGTATAACCAATAGTATAAAGTACGATAAAAGTTAGTCCGAGAGTAACTGGTATAGTTACTAAAATTACGGAACTAGCTTTAAATGATCTTAGAAATATAATCGTCATTAAAATTGCTAAAAGTAGACCGATCCATACTACGTCTCTGATACTTCCAATCGCATCCGAAACAAACACTGCCTGATCATAAAAAGGTGTTAATGTTACTCCCTTAGGAAGAATTTCTTGCAGTTTAGGTAGCTGGACTTTTATTTCCTTCTCCACCTCAATCAGATTAGCATTAGGTTGTTTTAAAATATGAATAATAGGTACAATTTTACCGTTAGCCTTTATTTTTACATAACTTTTTTCGGGACCGATTTTAACTTTAGCAATATCTTTAAGCTCTATTACTCTATTCTTGTTATTTATTATAGGAAGATTTTCAAGGTCCTGAATATTATTCTGAGTTGATTCGGTCAATGTTAAATATAACCTGTCATACTCATTTATATAACCGTCAGACGAAATAAAATTTGATTGTGATATTTTATCAGCTACAGTCTTTGGTGTGAGTTTTAAATTAGCGAGCTTAACGGGATCCAGAATTACATGAAATTCCTGTACTTTCCTTCCCGCAACTGCAATTTCGGAAACACCACTGATCCGGGAAAGAAATGGTTTGATAGTATATTCAGCAATGTTGCCAAGTTCAATTTCGTTTAGTCCTTTACCTTCAAGCGCAAATCCCATTATCGGAAAGATGGAAGGATTCATTTTTTCCACAGTGATGTTTATCCCCTGTGGCAGATTTTGCTTAATTTCATTTATTCGCGCTTCAACTCTTTGTTTGTCAAGATCAATATCTGAATTCCAGTTGAAGAAGGCAGAAATTTCACAGCTTCCCCTGCTGGTAGCGCTTTTCACAAGAGTAATATCCTGAACTCTTTTGATTGCATTTTCAAGCGGTACTGTAACACCTACTGTCATTTTATCGACAG
>CAZRMA010000621.1:0-2325 GCA_964600655.1 uncultured Ignavibacteriaceae bacterium | reverse complement strand
CCAAGCGCTTTAAACATTTTTGCCTGCAAATCTGCATTATGAATTCTAATTGATCCGCCGGCTATTTCGCTTCCATTTAAAACTAAATCATATGCGCGGGCTTTAACTCTTCCGGGATCGCTTTCCATAAATTCAACATCTTCCAATCGTGGAGATGTAAATGGATGATGCATAGCATAATATCTTTTTGTCTGTTCATCCCACTCAAACAAAGGGAAATCAGTTACCCAAAGCAATTGTGCCTTTGAATCCGGTTTGATTAAGTCCAATCTCTTTGCCATTTCCAAACGAAGCTGGCCCATGATTGAAAGCGCTTTTAACTTTTGCCCGGAAAGAATAAAAATTAAATCTCCGGCTTTTGCTTTTAAGCTTTGAATTAAATTTTTCTTTTCATCATCGGATAAAAATTTTGCAATAGGCGCTTCAAGATCATTTTCTTTAACTCGCATCCAAATTAATCCGCCGGCACCAAGCTTTTTAACAAAATCTGTTAAAACATCAAGCTGGTTTCTTGTATAATCACCGCAGCCAGGTGCAACCATTCCGCTTATTTCTCCGTTGCTGCTGATTTGATCTTTAAATACTTTAAATTCTGTTTTTGCAAAAACATCATTCAAAGTTTTCATTTCAAGATTAAATCTTAAATCCGGTTTATCACTTCCGTATTTTTCCATCGCTTCATCAAAAGTTAATCTTGGAATCGGTAGTTTTAAATCCTGTTTCCAGATTTCTTTGAATAAAATTTTCATCAATCCTTCGACCATTTCAAAAATATTTTCCTGGTCGATGAATGACATTTCAACATCTATCTGAGTAAACTCCGGCTGTCTGTCAGCACGAAGGTCTTCATCTCTAAAACATTTAACAATTTGAAAATATCTATCCAATCCGGAAACCATTAACAATTGCTTATACTGTTGAGGTGATTGAGGTAAAGCATAAAATTTTCCTTTGTGCAATCTGCTTGGCACCAAATAATCCCGCGCACCTTCAGGAGTGCTTTTCATTAGTACTGGTGTTTCGACTTCAACAAAATTATTTTCATCAAAATATTTTCTTGCAACTTGATACATCCTATGGCGCATCAACAAATTCTTTTGAACCGAAGGCCTTCTAATATCAAGGTATCTGTATTTTAACCTTACATCTTCGCTTGTATCAATTTTTTCTTTAATGGGGAAAGGCGGAGTTTTAGCCTCATTTAAGATTACAAGTTTATTAACCATTACATCGATGTGCCCTGTTGGAAGTTCGGGATTATCGGTTTCGGGCGGCCTTTTCCTAACTACACCTTCAATAGAAACAACAAATTCACTTCTTAAACTTCCTCCTTCTTTATGGGCTTGCTCATTAAATCCTGGTTCAAAAACAATTTGAGTAATTCCATAACGGTCGCGGAGATCGATAAAAATTAATCCGCCTAAATCTCTCCGGGTATCAACCCAGCCATTTAAAACTACGTTGTCGCCGATATTTTCAATTCTTAATTCACCGCAAGTGTGTGTTCTTGTTTTAAAGTACATTTTTACTTTACCAACTCCTTAATAAAATTTTTCGAGAGCGTAAAAATAATCAATAAAATAAGGTGTTACAAATGTATTATTGCGGTTATGAGCTATTAAGCGGATATTAAATTTATAAGCTTAAAATCTTGCATAAGAAGGATAGGAAATTGCTTATTTGCTAAATTGCCGGAAGAACAATTTAACAGTTAAACCATTCAGCAATTTGTGAATTCTTGGTTAGGATTTGTACAGGATGTTTTAAATGTGAGTTGCTTTATTCAAAAACAAAAGTATTATTTGTAATTTAACTGCATGAATACTATAGATATTATCAGAAAGAAAAGAGACAGCAAAACTCTTTCCCCTGAAGAAATTAAATTTATAATTTCTTCCTACACAAAAAATAAAATTCCGGATTATCAATTCTCTGCTTTTTTGATGGCGGGCTATTTAAATGGATTTAATAAAAAAGAAACTGCTGCATTAACATCATCGATGCTTTATAGCGGAAAGGTTCTCAATCTTAATTCAATTAAAGGAGTTAAAATTGACAAACATTCCACGGGCGGAGTGGGAGATAAGACTTCGTTAATAATTGCCCCTACCGTTGCTGCTGCCAGTGTTCCGGTTCCAATGATTTCTGGAAGAGGCCTTGGACATACCGGCGGAACGTTAGATAAGCTCGAATCTATCCCAGGGTTTAGAACAAATCTTTCTTTAAAAGAATATAAAAACGTTTTGAAGAAAAGCGGTGCAGTTTTAATTGGACAGACAAAAGATATTGCTCCAGCCGATAAATTGATTTATTCATTGCGGGATG
>CAZRMA010000620.1:0-2325 GCA_964600655.1 uncultured Ignavibacteriaceae bacterium | reverse complement strand
TTCACCTTTAATTTTTTCTCCACCTAACAAAATCCATCCAGCAATCAAAAATAAAACAGCTGGTATCCCGAAGATTATTAGAAAAGCTTTTTTACATGTAACATCCATTTTTTCCTCCAGCATTGAAATAAAAATATTGCCATACTTTTATACTGAAACAATTTTCAACTATTGTTACATCTGTCAAAAAGAGAACCAATACAGATACCTTCATTAATGATTAAGAATTGAATCTTTTTCCCCTTGGGAAATAAATCGGTGTCGCAATTATGCAACTTTGTTTTTTATGAGTTAAATTCAGGGTAGGAATTATTTATCTTTTAATGGTGGGAGATATGAAAGAGCAAAAATGGGATCTGCAAAAAACTTATTCTAACATTATCCTTGATAGTATAGCTGACGGTGTTTTCACAGTTGATGATAAAATGAGAATAACATCTTTTAATAGAGCTGCTGAAAAAATTACAGGTATAAAAAAAGAAGAAGCAAACGGACAGTTTTGTTTTGAAGTTTTGAGAGCTAACATTTGTGAAAAAGCATGTGCTTTAAAATGTTCTTTAAAAACCAGTGAACAAATAATTGATAAGCGCGTCACAATTCTCAGATCAGACGGAAATGAAATACCAATAAGTATTAGCACATCAATTTTAAAAAATGAAAAAGGAATATTTGTAGGTGGAGTTGAATCATTCAGAGACTTATCAACAATTGAAGAGTTGAAAAAAGTAATTAACAAGGGATACACTTTTGAAGATATAGTTTCCAAGAACCATGAAGTTTTAAAAATATTTGATACACTTCCAATAATTTCCCAAAGTGAAAGTACTGTTCTTATTCAAGGTGTAAGTGGAACCGGGAAAGAATTATTTGCACGCGCTGTACATAAGTTAAGTACAAGAAAAGATGGTCCTTTTGTAGCTATTAATTGCGGAGCGTTGCCTGACACTCTACTTGAATCTGAATTGTTTGGTTATGTGAAAGGAGCTTTCACTGATGCCAAAAAAGATAAGCCTGGCCGCTTTGCTCTTGCAAAGGGAGGTTCAATATTTTTAGATGAAGTAGAAAGTTTACCACTTTCTATTCAAGTTAAACTTCTTAGAGTTTTGCAGGAAAGAGAATTTGAACCTTTGGGTGCGGTTGCACCGGTTAAGGCTAATGTTAGGCTTATAGCTGCAACAAAAGAAGACCTTGCCGGCTTGGTAAAGAAGAAAGAATTTAGAGATGATTTATTTTATAGATTGAACGTAGTCAAAATTTACCTCCCTCCTCTTAAAAAAAGAAGAGAGGATATTCCTCTACTAGTGAATCACTTTTTAGAAATGTTTAATAAAAGAATGGGGAAATCTATAAGAGATGTATCTCCGGATGTTTTAGAATTATTAATGCAATACGATTATCCAGGTAATGTAAGAGAACTTGAAAACATTATAGAACATTGTTGTGTCATGTGCCAAGGAGTAGATATTAAGTTAAAACACATGCCTCCTGAAATGCGCGGACAACAAAATGAAGTTTTGGAAAAAAAATTGACAAAGTCTCTCCCGCCTTTTCAAACTGCTGAACGCAACTTGATTGTAGATATATTAGCTAAAAATAATGGGAGTAAGGCAAAGACTGCCGAAGAACTCAAATTGCATAGGGCGACACTTTATCGAAAGATGAAGAAATATAATCTATTGTAATTTCACTATTACGATTTTGCAACGTTACATTTGAGCAAATTACATTATTGCAACATTTCATAATTCTTCCTTTAATCATTACTGCAATTAAAACTCATTAATCATTCTAACTAAAGATTTAAAGCAATTTTAAATTTCTGGCAGGTGAATTGAAATATACAATCAGAATAATTGGCCTTAATTTTTAAGTTTGTATTATGGAAACGATTATACTATCAATTTATGGTAATAGAATCTCATCTCGATTGGATGTATCTGAAAAAGTAATGGTAGTAACGGTTGAGAACAGTAAAATTAAATCTAAAAATACACTTCTACTAAATAGTACTGATATCTTAAAAAAACTAGATACTTTATTAAAACTAAAACCGGATGTCTTAATATGTGGTGGTTTAACCAACTTATGTAAAAAAATGCTTAGCAATTATAATATAAAAGTAATTCCATGGATTAAAGGGAATACTGAATATATTTTGAAACTATATATATCAGGATTGCTTAATGAGAAAGTTAAAAATTTAGATAGGAATTATAAAGAAAATAAAAGCAATTCGATTTTGTGAAAGTGTGTTCAATAACTCAGATTATCAAAATTCCTTTTATGGTAATATTGACTATCAATTTTCACGAAAGATTTATAAAT
>CAZRMA010000619.1:0-2326 GCA_964600655.1 uncultured Ignavibacteriaceae bacterium | reverse complement strand
CCGGCCAATTGTCCAGATCTGCCCAAAACTGATTGGCCGGACTATTGCTCCATTCTGTTTCCTTAGCAACCAAGGCGGCGAAGCCTGCCATCATAATCACCAGACACCCTATCACCAGGATCGTGCCATTTTTCGACATCTTCATTCTTTCGGAGTTTCATTTGCAGCCCACACCGGCATCGGAACTTTACCTATTCTTTATTATGGAACCGAAGTACAAAAGAAAAAATATCTTCCTAAGCTTGCAAGCGGTGAGTTAAAATCTGCATATTGTCTGACTGAACCAACATCGGGTTCAGATGCTTTATCGGCAAAAACAACCGCAAAACTTTCAGATGATAAAAAACATTATATCCTTAGCGGACAAAAAATGTGGATTACAAACGGTGGATTTGCAGATATACTGATAACTTTTGCCCAGGTTGATGGAGATAAATTTACATGTTTTATTATTGATGCAAATTCTGAAGGTTTTAACCGGGGGAATGAGGAAAATAAAATGGGAATTAAAGGCTCTTCCACAAGAGCTCTTTTTCTTGATAATGTTAAAGTCCCTGTTGAAAATATTCTTGGTGAGATCGGAAAAGGACATTACATAGCATTTAATATTCTTAATGTCGGGCGGTTTAAACTTTGTGCAATGACTACAGGAAGTGCGAAGAAAGTTGCTTCAATCGGAATCGAATACGCAAACGGCAGAAAACAATTCGGACAACCGATTTCTAACTTTGGTGCAATTAAACATAAACTAGCAGAACAGGCAATCAGAATTTTTGTTTCAGAATCTGCAACTTATCGTGTAAGTGATTTGATAAACAGTCAGATTAAAGAACTTCAGTCGAAAGGAGAGAAATATGAAGCTGCAGCGCTGAAAGCAGCAGAGGAATATGCCATAGAGTGTGCAATGTTAAAAGTTTATGGTTCAGAAATGCTCGATTATGTGGTTGATGAAACCGTGCAGGTTCACGGAGGTTATGGTTATTCAGAAGAATATCCCGCTGCACGGGCTTACCGTGATTCAAGAATCAACCGGATTTTTGAAGGAACAAATGAAATTAATCGTTTGCTGACTGTTGATATGCTCATTAAAAGATCTATGAAAGGAAGAATAGACTTAATGGGTCCGGCTATGGCTATTCAGAAAGAACTGATGTCAATTCCTTCATTTGAAAATGGTGAAGAAGGATTACTTTCCGCAGAGAAAAAAGCTATTGGCAATGCAAAGAAAGCAATACTTATGATTGCAGGCAGTGCGGTTCAGAAACTGATGCAAAGGCTTAAAGATGAGCAGGAAATTATAATGAATATTACTGATATGCTTATTGAAGTCTTCGCTTGTGAATCTGCTTATTTGAGAACGATGAAATTATCCAAACTAAAAAATAGTGATGATCTTAATCCATATATTGAAATGACCCGTGTTTACATCAGCGAAGCAACTGAAAAAATCAATCTTTATGGAAAACATGCAATTACCGCTTTTGCAGAAGGTGATGAATTAAAAATGCTTCTGCTTGGATTAAAAAGATTTACGAAACTGGAGCCCGTTAATACAATTAAACTAAGAAGAAGTATTGCTGATAAATTAATCGAGGCAAATCATTTTTGTTTCTGATTGTGCGTTGTGTTAATCAGAAACATGACCCAATCCGCTAATTAATGGATTGGGTTTCTTATATTTAAAATCAAAAACAATTATTATATATGAATAATTATTCAAAACCAATGTTGAAAAAAGATTCTCTCAAAGATAAAGTAATTGTTATTACCGGCGGAGGAACAGGGCTTGGAAAATCAATGAGCAAATATTTTCTGGAACTTGGTGCATCAGTTGTAATTGCAAGCAGAAAATTTGATATTCTAAATAAAACTGCAGAGGAATTAAAAAAATCAACTAAAGGAAAAATTCTTCCGGTTGAATGCGATGTTACTGATTATAAGCAGGTTGAGAATTTACTAAGCACAGTTCTTGATAAATTCGGAAAGGTTGATGTACTGGTAAATAACGCCGCCGGAAATTTTATTAGTCCCACTGAACGTTTATCCAATCGGGCTTTCGATATAATAATAAGTATAGTTTTAAAAGGAAGCTATAATTGCACACTGGCATTTGGAAAACACTGGATCGATAAAAAATCCGATGGAACAATATTAAATATTATCACTACTTACGCCTGGACGGGTTCGGCTTATGTAGTGCCGTCCGCATGTGCAAAAGCTGGGGTACTGGCGTTGACAAGGTCATTAGCTGTTGAGTGGGCAAAATATGGAATCAGAACAAATGCGATTGCGCCGGGACCATTTCCGACAAAAGGAGCCTGGGACA
>CAZRMA010000618.1:0-2348 GCA_964600655.1 uncultured Ignavibacteriaceae bacterium | reverse complement strand
ATGAATTATGGACATGCATTAGTTATTCCCAAGCAGCATTATGAAAATTTTCTTAAAGTGCCTGATGATTACCTTCAGGCTATGATAAAGGGAACACGTTTAGTTTCAAATGCCATCAATGAAAGTTTAAGGCCCGATGGTTTTAATATTGTGGCAAACAACGGAAGGGCAGCAGGGCAGTCAGTATTTCATTTCCATTTTCATATTATTCCAAGATTTAAGGATGATGGTTTTAAAATTAAATTGAATTTAAAAAAATATCAAAACGGAACAATTAAGTTGTTCGGTGAAAAAATTCGTTCAGAGATAAAAGAAAAGAGGGAATAGTAATGGATAAAAAAATTAGAGTTTTAGTAGCAAAAGCCGGGCTTGATGGACACGATAGAGGTGCTAAAGTTATTGCTGCAGCTTTACGCGATGCTGGAATGGAAGTTATTTACACTGGTTTAAGACAAACGCCTGAAATGATAGTAGAGGCGGCGATTCAAGAAGATGTTGATGTGATAGGAATTAGTATTTTATCAGGTGCACACATGACAATTCTTCCGAAGATAAAAAAACTCATGGATGAAAAAGGTTTGGATGATGTTTTACTAACCGGGGGCGGAATTATTCCTGAAGAGGATATAAAATCGTTAACAAATATTGGTGTAGGAAAATTGTTTACACCGGGCGCAACAACTACCGCTATTGCAGAATACATTAAGGAATGGTGCGGTGAACATCCAAAGTTTAATTGATATTATTAAAAAAAAGCTGCTCAATTTTGAGCAGCTTTTTAATTTTAAAAATTTAAGGAATTTTAATTTCCTTTAACATTAATGTTTCCTCTTACATTAATAACCCCATTTATGTGCTTAGACTCATCAATAATATTTCCTTGGTCATCAACAACTCCTGAATGGCAACTGGAACAAGCTGTCAAAGGCACTTGAATATGCCCAGCTGGAGCAACACTTTCTGATGTTCCATGACACGAACCACACTGAGCCTGAGTGCCATCAACTTTGGTCCAGGTTACGGTTTTATTATTTCCAACAATTTTATCCGAAATAAATACAAACGTATCTTGTGGTGCCGCATCAGCTTTATTGAATTCGAAATTACCATGGCAATATATATTTGCACATGATGCGTCTGAAGGATTATATGTTGCATTTGATGCAATGTTAGTAACAGCTAGATTACTTAAAGTAACTTCTGCAGGTAAATTACTATCAAGATGCCCGGCACTATAAACAGTCTGGGGAACTTTATGACAATCTACACAAGCAACATTACTGCTTAATAAATGATTATATAAATGATTGGCGTGTGCGCCTACACCTTTAACAGTAGTTGAAGTTTCCCCATCAATTGTTCTTGGAGGTGCTATCCGCGTTGGATCTGCAAAATCACCATGACATGTATTGCAAGCAAGCGGCCCGCCAGGATTTGTGTGACATGTGTTACAACTTGTCCCAGTAAGTCCACCTGAAAAATCAGCAGCATGGCATTGTTGGCAATCTTTCATATTCCAGTTATCATTTTTAATCATAAGTCCATGAAAGTTAGAAGAGGTTTTTGAAGTAAATCCTTCTTTATGGACACTAACTTTTGCCTGCGGAGTAAAATTATTTTCAAGTTCACTGCAGCCTGGAATTAATAAAACACTTAATGCAGTAACTACAATTATTAGTACAATATACTTCATTTCTATATTCATTTTTTATCTTCCCCCTTTCGCGCCATGACAATATCCGCAGAATCCAAAACCTGAAGGAGTTTGAGGGTTTGCACTTGTGTGACAATTATAACAAACTGACCCCGAATTGTCATGCCAGTCACCGTGAGTATCTTTCATGAAATTTGCAGGATGTGTTCTTGGATTTGTTCCTTTTATTCCATCACTATCTAAATGGCATTTAATACAGGTTGGATCAGCACCTTGAGTATCATGGCAAGCTGCGCAGCTTTCAATATCTCTTCGAGCCAATGTTGCATGTTCTCCACCACCGCTGCCTACACCAATCATCATGAAGTTGGACTGTAAATGTGAATATGGTTCAATTCCGCCTAAGCTGTAATCAGCATCTTTACCTGTATGGCATGATGCGCAGAAATTTTCAAGATCATGACAAGATTGGCAATCTGCTGTTTTTCCTTTAGCATCAATTCCATGTGTGAATTGATAATCCAGCGAATGAACTCTGGTAATTTGCTGCTGCTTAACACCGGTTTTAAAATTGCTAGGTGAATAGGGCTGATAAAAATTATCTTTAGTATTTTTTTCTATTATAACACTTGAAGCATCATGACATTCTTCACAAGAATTATTATCATGACACATCATACAGTTTGCATTCATT
>CAZRMA010000617.1:0-2350 GCA_964600655.1 uncultured Ignavibacteriaceae bacterium | reverse complement strand
AACGAGTTAAAGGAATGGGTTTTAAACGCGGACAAAAAGGTCATAGGCAGAATGGAAATGGGCAGGGTCAAGGACAAGGGCAGGGAGGCAATGGCAGCGGATCAGGTTCAGGTAACGGGAATGGTAATGGACATTAATAATTTCAGCAAAATTATGCCTGTTAAAACTAACTGGTATTTGCTTATTGCTTTTTTATTACTTTCACAAAAAGCTTTTACTCAATTCTCATTTGAAACAGCTTTCGAAAATTATTATGACAATAACATTTATAATAATTCATTGAATGTTGAAGATTTTGTAAATAGTTTTGATTACAATACTGCTTTCAATTTTGAAAGTGAGTACAACAATCTACAGTTTTATTACCTGGGCAACTTAAGTTACTATCAAAAAAATATTTTTAAATCATCAAATTCACACAAGGTTGGAATAGTTAATACCTACCTATTATCCGAATATGATAATCCAATAAATATTGGAGTTAATTATAGCTGGAGAAACAATAGGGATGATTTCGAAGTTTTTAATTTTGATCAATTTTCAGCTTATGTAAATTACAGGCATTCTTTTTCAGAGAGCGATAAATTAATTTTAGGATATGTTTTCAACCGGAACAACTATAAAAACTTTGATGTGTTTTCACATAACGAACATAAAACTTTCTTTAAGACTATGTTCGGTTTTGAAAGCGGAACATCGCTTTCACTAAATGCTGAATTTAATTACAAGGACTATTGGCAATTTATTCAAAGTAGTGCTGTTGCAAATAGTAATTCTCAAATTAACATTTCAGCAAATGTAGCTCAATCAATTGATGACAACACCGGGATTGCATTAAATGGATTATATAGAAAAAATTTAACGAGCGGAACAAGATATGTAAATTCGGGTGACTTCGTCTATTATGAAGAAGAAATATTTAACGATTTATATTCGAACGAGGGATTTCAAACTGGGATTTCATTTTCGAAATATTTATCGCAAGCTGTTTACCTGCGAATAGAATTTATTTATTCCCAAAAAAATTATTTAAATATTCCTGCCACCAATATTGAAGGATACGACTTAAGCGAAAATAGATTAGACGATCAATTCGCCGGCGGGATTGGATTAGAATTTGATTTATCTCCAGTTACTTATGGACTCACTTTAGCAGTGAACTGGAATTATATTTATAATAAATCGAATGATTTCTACTATAATTATGATAACCAGTTGTTATCTGTGGGACTTAATTGGGGATTTTAAATTTGCTCAAAAATAATTACATGTTCTAATAATGTCATTTTGAATGAGTCCTCGAGTGAGAAATCTTTCAATAATTTTATGTATATAATACTTCTCCCTAAGGTCAAAATGACATTTTAATTAATTTTACTTATTCTGAATTCCATACTTTTTCATTTTGTATCTCAAATTTCTTTCAGTTAGCCCTAAAATTTTTCCAGCTTGTGTTTGATTGCCGTTGCTGTTTTGCAGGGCATCATAAATTAACTTTTTTTCAAGTGCTTCAACCTGGTCCGTTAATGTTTGTGAATCATTAATTTCAATATGTTCTTCTGTTTTAAAACCGGTAACATTCATTGGTAAATCTTTTACTGTAATTGTATTTCCTCTGGAAAGAACAACTGCCCGTTCAATAATATTTTCAAGCTCTCTTACATTACCAGGAAAATTGTATTTTAATATTTGGTCCGCTGCCTCTTTACTTATTTCAAATTTGTCTTTTAAATTTTCTTTTGAATATTTCTCAATAAAAAATTCAATTAATGGGAATATATCTTCTCTTCTTTCACGAAGCGGCGGGATTTTAATTGAAACTATATTCAGCCTGTAAAATAAATCCTCCCTGAAAGTTCCTTCTTTAATTTTCTTTCCCAGGTTTTGATTTGTAGCCGCAATTATTCTTACATCAATTTTTATGTTTTCTGTTCCCCCGACTCTTTCAATTTGCTGCTCCTGCAAAACTCGCAATAATTTTACCTGTGTTAAAGGGGGAATATCGCCAATCTCATCTAAAAAAATTGTCCCATTATCTGCTAATTCAAATCTGCCTTTTCTCATTTTATCAGCACCGGTAAATGATCCTTTTTCATGGCCGAACAATTCACTTTCCAATAAATTTTCCGAAAGCGCCGGAATATTTACCGCAATAAAGGGCTGATCTTTTCTTGGACTTATATAATGAATTGTTTTAGCAAGCACTTCTTTACCTGTTCCATTTTCACCATTTATAAGAACGGTCGCTTTGCTCTCGGCTACACGTGAAGCAACACTTAACACTTCTTCCATTTTTGGTGAATTAGAGATGATAGAAGAGATTTTAAATTTATCTTTTAACTGTCCTTTC
>CAZRMA010000616.1:0-2363 GCA_964600655.1 uncultured Ignavibacteriaceae bacterium | reverse complement strand
TCGGGGAATGTTGTTGATGAGGCTACACTTCAACCACTTGATGGAGTAGCTGTATCTGTTACTTCAGCGCCATTGGCAGACTCAAGTTTGATTGGAACAGATTCAAACGGGAATTATTCTGTTGATGTTTTTGAAGGAACATATTATTTATTTGCATATAAACCTGCTTACCAGCTTTTATACTATAATCAGGCAACAAGCTTTTTTGAGGCAACTCCAATTACAGTGAAATCTGATAATCTAAATGTTACGGGAATTGATTTTTCACTACCTTCTCAAAGCGACGGGACAAACAGCATTTCAGGGTTCGTATATGATGCAGATACCGGCTTGCCAATAGCTGATGTTGAAATTTATGCGGTTCCTCTTTCTGGGGGAAACTGGATTGAATCAAAAACCGCCAAAAGTCAATCCACCAATAAAAAACTTTTTAAAACAGATAATAATGGAGCGTACAATATCGGAGGTATTCGCAGCGGTTCGTATACATTATTATTTAGTAGAGGCGGATATTTGAGTGCATTTTACGGCGATACATTTGAATGGGAAAACGCCTCAGTAATTAATTTGCCAGGAAATACCGACCTCACCGGGGTAAATATAAATTTAAAACAGATGAATCCAATTGGAGGAGAAATTATAGGCGAAGTTAATGTTACCACACAATTTACAGGCTTAAGCGGGACTCTCGTATCCGCTTTCAATTCATCAGGCGAAGTAATTGCAAATGCAATTTCAGAATATAATGGTAATTATAATATTCCATCCTTGGTAAATGATAACTATACAATCAAAGCGAGCAAAGTAGGCTATCCAACCTCAGAATATTCTCAAAAAGTTCAAATTGATTTAAATTCTTCCCCGGTTGTAAAGAATATTAATATTTCCATAGGCACAACGGATGCTGAAAGAACCGGCAGCGAAATTCCCGCATCATTCAGCTTATCACAAAATTATCCCAATCCTTTTAATCCATCAACAAAGATAGAGTTTTCAGTTCCCCGCGCTTCTCAAGTGAACTTGAAAGTTTATAATGTTTTAGGGAAAGAGATTGCCACGCTTGTGAATAAATATCTCGAAACCGGTAATTATAAAGTGAATTTCTCAGGAGCAGATTTACCATCGGGTATTTATATATATAAATTTAATTCGGGTTCTTTTTCCGATATTAAGAAAATGATTCTTTTAAAGTAAATCTTTATCCCACTTAATCCAGCCCCGTTAATGCGGGGCTCTCTATTTAAATATTTCTATTTCACTCTTCTGTGTTTCATATCTACTTGACTGCTTTCCATTATCATCAGCGTTATGCTTTTTCATAAATTTTATGAATTCCGTTGATTTAAAAAATATATTTCGCCATTTTTAGAATAGTTAAAAACAGAGGGGATTTTTTATTACCTCATTTCTGTTTTTATTATAATAAGTATCCGGGGAACTGTTAAAATGAAATTTAAATTTACTCTTTTCTTAATTTACACCGCTATCTTTATAAACTTTCTAAGCTGTAACAAAGATGATATTGTTACTCCTCCCGAAGGATTATATGTTGAAGATTTTGAAACTTTGTGGAATCATTTTGACAAGGAATATTGTTATTTCCCATTTAAAAATATTGACTGGCAAAAACAACATGATTTATATCTTCCAGCCGTTAAAACTGCTTCTTCGATAGAAGAATTTATAACAATATGTGATTCCATGCTTACGCCCCTTCGTGACGGACATGTTTATTTTATCGGACCAACTGGCACTTATATTCCAACTCATATAAATCCATATCCACCAAATTTTGATGTAAAAATATATCAGGCGTTATATCAGCAGTATAATGGCGTAATGGTTAATAACTCAACCGGCTATGCAATTGTTGATTCTATTTTATGTGTTGGAATTCAGACTTGGGCAAATGGCCAGTTTGATATTTCTGCATTTGACAAAATACTTGATTCCAATAAAGCAATGCACGGAATCATTCTAGATGTTAGAGCTAACGGAGGAGGAAATCAGAATTTTGCTCTTCAGGTTGCAGGCAGATTTACTTCAGTAAAAACTGTTGGCAGCTACTCACAAACAAGAAAAGGCTCGCTTCATTCTGATTTAAGCTCACTCAATACTATTTGGGTAATGCCAAGGGGACAAACTTGGACAAAACCAGTGGTGGTTCTAACCGGAAGAAAATGTTTCAGTTCGAACGAAGGATTTATTTCTGCTATGCAAAATCTTTCTATTGTAACTACAATTGGAGACACAACCGGAGGCGGAACCGGAAACCCAAAGCTTTATTCTTTCTCAAATGGATGGCAGTATACTGTTCCTCAATGGATTGAATATACTGCAGATAAAAAAATTATTGAATGGAA
>CAZRMA010000615.1:0-2366 GCA_964600655.1 uncultured Ignavibacteriaceae bacterium | reverse complement strand
AATGCTGTTTTCAAATATGGCCTTGACTCAAAAAAGCTTTTGAAAAAATATTATGCGCCTAAAGATTCAAATCGGCATTATTTCGGTGACCTTGCCATAAACAATAATGACGATGTCTATATAAGTGACAGTTATTCCCCCTCGATTTATTTAATTAAAAATAATAGTAATGAATTAAAACTTTTTTATGAGAATAATGATTTGGGCTCACTTCAAGGACTTGATTTCTCAAAGGATGGAAAAGAATTATTTTTTGCCGATTATTCTTCCGGTATTTACAAGTTGGAAATCAGCACTAAAAAATTAAATTATATAGCAGAACCAAAAGACTGTACTACAAAAGGAATAGACGGACTTTATTTTTATAACAACAGCTTGATTGCAATTCAAAATGGAGTTTTACCTAAAAGAGTAACAAGATATTTTTTATCCGGTAACCATGATTCAATATTAAGTTATAAAATTCTTGAGAGGGCAAACCCAAATTTTAATGAACCGACCTTAGGCGTAATTGTTAAAAATAATTTATACTATATCGCTAACAGCCAGTGGGATTCGTACAACAAAGACGGCTCTATTTTCCCAATGGAAAAGCTTGAAAAAATTATTATACTTAAAACAGAGTTAAAAGATTAACTCCATTTAAATTTCTCATTGACTTTATTTTAATCAATTTCTACATTATCAGCGTTCCCTTCGTATTTTCTTTTCCCGGACACATAATTCAAGTTTTTATAAATAATTTTTAAGGAGTCAGTTATGAAAGTAAGATTTACTCTCTTCTTTTTGTTTGCTGCCGTTTTGCTGTCTTGTGCATCAATCTTCGCCCAGGATGAAAATCAAGAGATGTCGGATCAGCAAAAAGCCTGGATGGAATTTATGACACCGGGCCCATACCATGAAATGATGGCTAAAAGTGTTGGTGATTGGAAAACGGTTACAAAATTTTGGCAAGATCCAAATGGCGAACCGCAAGTTATTGAAGGAACTGCAACAACTGAATCAATGTTGGGTGGTAGATACTTTAAAACAACTCATCATGGAGAAATGATGGGGATGCCTTTTGAAGGATTCAGCATTGACGGATATGATAATGCCAAGAAAGAATTTTTTAGCATCTGGGTTGATAATATGGGAACAAGCTATATGTTGAGCAAAGGAAATTATGACGAAGATTCAAAAACCTTAAGCATGACCGGAACTACTTATGACCCGATGTATGGGAAATATATGGAGTATAAAGAAGTTCTAAAATTTATTGATGATAAAAATCAAATTATGGAAATGTATTCAAAGCAAGGAGGAAACGAAGTCAAAACGATGTCTGTTGAGATGACTAAACAAGATTAGTTTTATTTCGAGAATTTGTTTTCACTGTTTATTTCATTAAATATTGGAAAAAATATTTCATATAAACCCAATTTCTTTAAAGAAATTGGGTTTATTTTTTAACGGACAACGGTAAATTTAGCAATCAACAATTACTTGAGAAACAGTTTAAAATAAAAAATGCAGGTGTGACCAGCACCTGCATTATATGGAAGGATTCCCCCCCTCACTTACCGCGATGAACTTAAAAACTGATGCTAATATCATGTAATTGGTATAAACATGATATAGCTTAAATGTGTTATTTTTTAACATAAATTCTCTTGTAATAATATGATTACTCTATATTAAGTAGAACAAATGAACTACCTTTTTTATTATTGAGAAAAAAGTTCATAAATTTCGGTTGCATATTGTTAAAACACTTTTATAATTCTTCAATTGTTAAGGAAAAATTTAGTGGAATATAAAATTCATCCCAACGTTAGAATTGGACATATACATTTAACAGTTTCTGATATAAATAAGTCCTTAAAATTTTATAGGGACTTGCTTGGTTTTGAAGTAACTCAATGGTATGGAAGTAATGCTGTTTTTCTTTCGGCAGGAGGTTATCATCATCATATTGGATTAAATACCTGGGCAGGGAAAGATGCTGCAGCAGCTCCTCCTGGACATACAGGGCTTTATCATTTCGCAATTCTTTATCCCACTAGGAATGAGCTGGCAAGAATTGTTAAAAGATTATTCGAAGTGAACTATAAATTAGAAGGAGCTTCCGATCACGGAGTTTCCGAGTCAATTTATTTAACAGATCCTGATGGCAATGGAGTTGAGCTTTACTACGACCGCCCACTTGAACAATGGCTGATTACAGAAGAAGGACATCTTGAAATGGTGACAAAACAATTGGATTTGCTTAGCCTTCTTTCAGAATTAGATGATGAATGATATCCTTATCGATTTTTTTCTCTGATATAATTTTACTAATACAAAGAATGAAAGCGTGACTGAATGTTTGAATGAGAGAAAGTTTC